>JBBSMH010000272.1:0-2843 GCA_038233275.1 Sphingomonadales bacterium
AAGCGCAAGCGCAGGCTGGTTCTGGACTCCTTCGCGGGAGAACCTGCCCGGAACGAGATTTTCGGAGATGGCTGAAGCCGACAGGGCAGGCGCGCACCGCTATCTGCTCTCGCTCGGATCGAACATGCGAGCCGCGCAAATCGGTGGCCCGCGCGAAGTCATCGGGGCCGCGGTGGCCGCGCTGGAGGTGGAAACGCTGCGATTGCTTGCGCGCTCTCCGATCTTGGGGAGCGAACCGATCGGCCCCTCTCGGCGGCGTTATGCCAATGCCGCGGTGGTGGTCGAAACCACCTGGGGACCGCCCGAACTTTTAGATTTGCTGCACCGGATCGAGCGCGCGTTCGGACGCCGCCGTACCGGTCAGCGCTGGCGCGCTCGCCCGCTCGATATCGATATCGTGCTGTGGAGCGGCGGGATCTGGGTGTCGGAAGACCTGGCCATTCCGCATCCCCATTTCCGTGAACGAGCTTTCGTCATGCGCCCCGCGGCACAGATTGCCCCCCATTGGCATGACCCCATCTCGGGCCTCACGTTGCGCCAACTCGAGCGCCGCCTCGCGCGTCGGGCTTCTCGACAATGAACCGCCCCAAGACCAGCGCATCCATGTCGGTGCGCAGGAAGCAGTCGATGGCCTGTTCGGGCGTATCGACCACGGGCTCGTTCTCGTTGAAGCTGGTGTTCAAGAGCATGCCGTGTCCCGTCCGACGCTTCATTTCGCCGAGCAGGCGAAAGAACAGCGGATTGTTCTCCTCCTCCACGCTCTGCAGCCGTCCCGTGCCGTCGATATGGGTGACAGCAGGAAAGGCCTCGCGCCATTCGGGCCGGAATTTGACGACGTGCATCATGAAGGGGCTGGCGATATCCTGCTCGAAATAGCGCGCGACCTCGCCGCGCAGCAGTGCGGGGGCAAAGGGGCGGAAGCTCTCGCGCTTCTTGATTTTACGGTTGATCCGCTCCTTCATGTCGGGGATCGCCGGATTGGCAAGGATCGAGCGATTGCCGAGCGCGCGCGGCCCCCATTCGCTGCGGCCCTGATACCAGCCGAGCACCGCGCCGCCTTCGATCAGCACGGCGGTCGCGGCGATGCATTCCTCCATGTCCGCACATTCGCGTACCGGGAAGCCCGCGCGTTCGACCGCCCTGCGGATCGCCACTTCGCCATGCTCGGGCCCCCACAGCGCATGGGTCATATGGAACCGCTCGGTCCGGCCCAGCCGCTCGTGCCAGCAATGCATCGCCGCCCCCAGCGCCGTCCCGTCGTCGGAGGATGCTGATTGGAGATAGGCCTCTTCGATGGCAAATTCGCGGTACGCGCGCGCGTTCATCACCCCGTTAAGCGCGCAGCCGCCCGCCATCGCCAGCCGATCGAGCGCCACGCGCTCGCCGAGCGAGGTGAGGCATTGCGTTACCGCGCGCTCGAACATGGACTGGGTCGATCGCGCGATATCCATTTCCCGCTGGGTCACCGGGTCCTCGCGCCGCCGCGGAGGGCCAAACAGGTCGATCAGCTTCTGCGAATAGATGGTTCCCATCCGCAGCTGCCCGCTCTCGTTGACGGTCGATTGCGCGAGCCCTTGCCATATATCGAGATAGGCCGAATCCACCCGGTACCAGTCGGTGTCTTCGAGTTTGACGATGGCCGTCAGCTCCTTGGCGAAGCGGTCCTCGCCATAGGGAGCAAGGCCCATCACCTTGTACTCCTCGCCAAACAGGTCGAAGCCGATGAATTGGCACAGCGCCGTGTAGAAATGGCCCAGGCTGTGCGGCAGCGCGATCTTGTCGAGCACCTCTATCCGCGTTCCCTCGCAGCGCGCGGCCATTCCGCTGACGAAATCGCCCGACCCGTCGATCGAGAACCCTGCCGCGCTGTCGAAGGGCGAGCAGTAATAGGCGCTGGCGATATGGCTGATGTGATGCTCGACGAAATGCGTTTCGGCGCGAACCTCGGTCGGGTCGAAGTCGCAAGCCTCGGCGAGCAGGTCGGTCAGGCTCCGCGTGGCTTGGCGGCGTTTCATATAGCCCTGCAACGCGTTCAGCCCGTTGGCAGGCTTCGACAGCAGATAGCGCGCCTTCGCCCTCCGGTTTGCGCTTCCTAGCCTGCCCATTGCGACCTGGGTGATGTCACTCAGCGCCAAACCGTTGTCCGCGAGCAGCCAGCGCACCGCGTTGGCCGGGAAATCGGCAGTGTGCTTGCGTCGCGGCCCCAGCCGCTCCTCCGCAACCGCGCCGACGAGCTTTCCGTCGATGACGAGGCAGGCCGAGGCATCGGGATGGAAGGCATTGAGGCCGAGGATAGCGGTCACTGGCGAGCCCCTTGCATCTGCTGTCAGCGCGTAGGAAGCCCGCCGAATCCTGTCAATCGCGGCCCCGAGGAAAGAACGCGCCCGGACCCGCTTGACCCTGCGCGCCCGCGCCCCTAGGTGCGGCCCCGTGGTCGGGCCCTTAGCTCAGTCGGTAGAGCAACTGACTTTTAATCAGTAGGTCGCTGGTTCGAACCCAGCAGGGCTCACCACCTTTTCAATGTCTTGTGGATGGTTGGGGCGGCGGATGAAGCCGCCAGAGGCCGCTGGGGCACCAGTGGGGTACCAGGGCTGACTATCGACATTGACCCATTGCTGCTGGCCGAACGATCAGAATGCGCTCGAGGACAATTTGCAGTTGGTCTCACAGCACCACAACTAGCATTGCCAAGTTGGGCTAATTTGGCCAAAAGTGCTGGGGCTTAGTGGAGAGGCGAATGCAAACTCTGAGCGCAAAAGACGCCAAATATGGCTTTGGACGGCTGATCGACCTCGCCCGCGCCGAACCGGTAGCGGTGACTAAACATGGGCGAAGGGTTGTCG
>JBBSMH010000273.1:0-2824 GCA_038233275.1 Sphingomonadales bacterium
ACACCATAGGTCGCTGCGGTGGAGCTGAAGATGAAATGCGGCACGCCGGCCTCTACCGCGGCAGCAATAAGCGCGCGGCTCTTCACCGTGTTGTTTTCGTAATAATCGAGCGGTTTCTCGACCGATTCGGGCACGACGATCGAGCCAGCGAAATGCATGATCGCCCCAGTTCCCTGCTCCTGGAATATCTGCGCGAGCAGGCCCCCGTCGGCAATATCGCCTTCGTAAAACGGCACCTCCTCGGGCACGGCGGAGGCGAAGCCGGTCGAAAGATCGTCGACAACCGCCACCTGCCATCCCCCATCGCGCAGGGCGAGGACGGCGTGGCTGCCGATGTAACCGGCGCCGCCGGAAACCAGCACTGGGCATTTTCGGCCTGCATTCATCTTGCCTGCGCTATCACGCAAAACTCGACAATTTGACAGCCGCTTTGCACTTCGGCTTGGCATGGCACCTAATTGTCCCCTGCCGCGTTATCTTTTTGCCAAGAAAGCCGCCTCATAGGAGCCGCCCGATGATTCGCCCTGCCTTTTCCGCCCTTCTGCTCGCCGCTGGTATGGCTCTGCCTGGGTGCGCCACCGCGCCCGGGCCGGTCGAAGTCACGCGATTCGTCGATCCCGCAGCGACGGATCGGCTCGGCCGCGGTACCATTTTCGTCCAGGCGGCCCCAGGTGAGGACGCGGATTCGCTCGAGATGTCCGCCTATACAGCGGCCGTGGCCGCCGAGTTGCGTGCGCTGGGCTATGTCGAGACCGACCGCGCGGGGGCCGATCAGGTCGCCGAGGTGCGTGCCTCGCGTTACCAGCAGGAGCGCTTTGGCCGCGGCGGATCGGGCGTAAATGTCGGTGTGGGCGGTTCGACCGGCAGCTACGGCTCTGGCGTGGGCGTGGGTCTCGGTATCAATCTGGGCGGAGGCGGCGGGCGCGATCGCGTCGGCACCGAGATGGGCGTCATCATTCGCGACAAAGCTAGCGGACAAAGCCTTTGGGAAGGTCGCGCTGAGTTCGAAGCGCCGGAAAATTCTCCCCTTGCGCAACGCACCGCCAGCGCCCAGAGGGTCGCCGCCGCGCTGTTCAGCGAATTTCCCGGCAACAATGGCGAAACCGTAGAAGTCGAGGTTCCCTAAGTGAGCGATATCCGGATCGATTCCGCTTTCGACAGCGGCAATATCGAGGTGCTGTCGATCAACGGGGCGAAGGCCCGGCTGGCCATTCCCAAGGACGACAATGCCGAGTTTGCGCAGTGGTTTCACTTCCGCGTGTCCGGAGCGGAAGGTCGTGAGTTGGAGCTGGTCATCACCGGGCTCAACGACAGCGCCTATCCCGCTGGCTGGCCCGGTTACGATGCCTGCGTGTCCGAGGACCGCGAATTCTGGGGCCGCGCCAGTTCGAGCTTCGACAAGGATTCCGATAACGGCGCGCTGACCATTCGCTACCTGCCTGCAAGCGACATCGCCTGGTTCGCCTATTTCGCTCCCTATTCGATGGAGCGGCACCACGATCTGGTTTCCGAAGCGGCAGCTGCCGGAGGGGTCAGCCACCGTACGCTGGGTACTTCGCTCGATGGGCAGCCAATCGATTGCCTCGAGATGGGGGATGGCGAAACTCAGGTGTGGCTCTATGCGCGTCAGCATCCGGGCGAAACACAGGCCGAATGGTGGATGGAAGGTGCGCTCGAAGTGCTGACCGACCCGGCTGACAGCGTCGGGCGCGGCCTCCGGCGGAAATGCCGCCTGCACATCGTGCCCAATTGCAACCCGGACGGATCGCGCCGCGGAAACCTGCGCGTCAACGCCACCGGCGCAAATCTCAACCGTGAATGGGAAAGCCCTACCGCCGAGCGCTCGCCCGAAGTGCTTGCCCTCCGCAATGCGATGGACGAGACGGGGGTGGATGTTGCAATGGACATACACGCCGACGAGGCGATTCCGGTCGCGTTCCTCGCCGGGTACGAGGGGATCCCAAGCTGGGCCGAAGAACACGGCGAGAGGTTCTATCGCTTCGAGCGCATCCTCGACCGCCGTTCACCTGATTTCCAAACCGAACAGGGCTACACCAAGGCCGCGCCGGGGAAGGCCAACCTCTCGATGAGCACGACCCAGGTCGCCGAACGATTCGGCGCAGTCTCGATGACGCTCGAGATGCCCTATAAGGACAATCCGAAAGATCCCGAACCCGAACAGGGTTGGAGTCCGGAGCGCTGCAAGATGCTCGCGCGCGATTGCCTCGCCAGCCTGCTGGAATGGCTTGAGCCCGAGCAGGGGAACGCGGAGCCGGCCCCGCAAGCGGGCGAACGCTCCGGCGAGGTCAACTGAGCGCTTTTCCCGCGGGTTTATTCCGCGAGAACGGCCGCAGCGGTTTCCTCGATCGTGCCGGTCACCAGCAGAGGTTGCCCGCCGACGATTCCGACCAGCGTCTGGCCGTTCTCGCCTGTCCGCAGCCAGGCGATGTTCTGGGCCACGATCAGATAATTTCCACCCCGTGACTTGAGTTCGACGAATCGCATGTGGTCCCTCCTGACCACGTTCCCTAGCCGGCCAAGCTCTTCGAAGTGATTAACCGCCCGGAGCGCGGGTCGGAGAGGTCAGTCGAGGCTTGCTGGGCCAAAGGCTGCCGGAAGAAGTGCGGAGAGTTTGACCGTGGCCACGCGATCTGGCCCTACGCAATGCACGTCCGGATCGGTTCCGCCGAGTTGCGCAAGCTCGTTGAGTACCTGCCGGCAGCGCCCACAAGGCGTAATCGGAGCGCCTCCTCCCCTGTCATCCGGGCCGGTGACGGCCACCGCGACCAGCCCGCCCCGCCTGCCCTCGGCCATCGCGATGGCC
>JBBSMH010000274.1:0-2745 GCA_038233275.1 Sphingomonadales bacterium
CGCGCGCTGATGTTCATCCACGAGCTGACGCATGTTCATCGCGACGCGCTGCCGGGTTTCCGCCTGGGGTGGAACGTTCTGGTCGGGATACCCCTGCTGGTGCCCAGCTTCATGTATGAAGGCGTCCACACGCTCCATCACAAGCGCACGCAATATGGCACGGTCGAGGACCCGGAATATCTGCCGCTCGCGCTGATGAAGCCGTGGAGCCTGCCGCTATTCGTGCTCATCGCCTTGCTCGCCCCGGTGGCGCTGATTCTGCGCTTCGCCATCCTCGTGCCGTTCGGTCTGATCGTCCCTGCGCTCCGCAAATTCGTGTGGGAGCGCGGATCGGCGCTGGCGATCAATCCGGTTTTTCGCCGCCGCGCGCCTGAAGGAGAGATCCGGCCGCGCGTATTCTGGCAGGAATTGGGCGGTTTTGTCTGGTCGTGGATCGTGCTCGCCAGCTCGCAATTCATCGGCTGGCGGCCGCTGCTGATCGCGTTGGCGATCGTCTCGCTGACCGCCGTCTTCAACCAGCTGCGTACGCTGGTGGCGCATCTATGGGAGAACGAGGGCGAACCGATGACGGTCACCGCGCAGTTCCTCGATAGCGTCAACGTGCCTCCCCCCGGCCGCATTGCCGAAATCTGGGCGCCGGTGGGCCTGCGCTATCATGCATTGCACCATTTGATGCCCTCGATGCCCTATCACGACCTGCCCGAGGCGCATCGCCGCTTGCGAGGATCGCTGGGAGAGGAGTCGACCTATGACGGTGCGAACCATCCCGGCATGCTGAAGCTGGTTGGGCGCATCGCGCGCAGTACGATGATTCGCCGCTGATCCACCGCAAAGGCACATAGAGGAAGGGCCGCTCTCCCTTGTGGGAGGCGGCCCTTCGTGTTTTCGATGTCACTGCTCGTTCTGGAGCGGTCAGTTGCCATCCGCGTCGATGGTGGCGTCAACGCCCGTTTCATCGACCGTGGCATCGACGTCGCTTCCCTCGACGGTCACACTCGAGCCGGTCTCGCCGTCGACCGGCACAACTGCGGTTTCGGTAGCCGTGGGGGTCACCACCGTGGTGTCGGCGCCGTCAACCGGCTCTTCGGCTTCCGGCGCGTTGGCTTCGGCGCAGGCGCCGAGAGCAAGCACGGCGGCGAGGGCGGGAATTGCGAAGATCTTCAGCCGGTTCTCCTTTGTGGCAGCAATGTGGCGTAAATGCGCAACGATGGGGCAGTTCCCGTTTATGGAAGAAATTTGATCATTGCGCAGCGCCGCTCGCGCGGGAGGCCCGCCTCCACCGCTGCCTCGAGGGCTTGCGCGAGCCGCGGATGCGCCGTCAGGTCTGCCACATCGACGAAGCCGTGACGCGCGTAAAACGGCGCGTTCCAGGCGATATCGCGGAACGTGTCGAGCGTGATGGCTCGAAATCCGGAGGCATGGGCGTCGACCGCAGCGGCGTAAAGCAGCCGTCGTCCGATCCCTTGCCCCTGATGTGCAGGGGCGACGCTCAGCTCATGCAAATGCATTTCGTGGCCGTACGGGCGACAGGCCGCAAAGCCGACGAGTTCGTCGCCTTCCACAGCGACCAGGCAACGGCCTATCCCGATCATCGCGCGATACTCCTCCGGGCTTCTGGAAGGCGGCATGGTCACCCGGGCAAGCGTGGGCTCGCGCTCGAACAGTTCTGCGGCATCCTCCTCCACCCGCGTCATCGCCTCCGCGTCATCGGGACGGGCGAGGCGGATCGACCAGGCTGTGCCGGTCATTCTTCGGTGCGAATGAGCACCGTCTCGCCGATCAGGAAGAACAGCAGAAATGGCGCCCAGGCGGCGAGAAAGGGAGGATAGCCGCCGAAATTGCCCATCGCCAGCGCGGCATTGTCGACCACGAAATAGGCAAAGCCGAGCGCCATGCCGATGATCGCGCGCACGAACAGCTGGCCTGACCGGGCGAGCCCGAACGCCGCGATCGAGCCGAGGATCGGCATCAACAGGGAGGACAGAGGCCCGGACAATTTGTGCCACCATTTGGCCCGCAATTCCGAGGTCCGCCTGCCGGCCTGCTCGTAGCGTTCGATCGATTCCGCCAGCTGGAAGAAGCTCTGCGCATCGGGATCCACCCCCGCGAGATCGATCTGACCGGGCGTCAGCGATTCACCCACCACCAGCTGACCCACCCTTTGGGACCCCGCGCTCTGAACCACGAAGCGCTCGGCATCCTCCAGCCGCCAGCCAGGCGCAGCATAGCTCGCGCGAGGGGCACGGATCTGTTCGACGATCATCCCTTCCGGATTGCGGCGGTACCAGGTCACGCCACTCATTTCGATATCGGAACCGGACCCCGTCAAGGAAGCGGCAGAGAGGACGTTTTCGCCGTCGGTGAGATAGACGTTGGATTTTACGTCGGCCTGCGGGGGGATCGGCCCGAACTCGGCCGCCTCCCAAGCCTTGAGCGTCGCATTGGCGCGGGTGACGACGCGTTCGTTGAAGGCGAAGCTGACGAGCGCGACGACGGCCGCGGTGAGCACCAGCGGGGCGAGGACCTGATGCGCCGACAACCCGGCCGCCTTCATCGCCACGACCTCGCTGTTCTGATTGAGAGCGACCAGCGAGATGAGCGTCGCGAGAAGGACCGAATAGGGCAGGAAGCGCGCCACCAGCTGGGGTATGCGCAGCGAGACGTAGGTCCACAACTCGCCCTGCCCATTGCCGGGCACGGCGAGAATCTCCCCGCTCTTGGAGAGCAGGTCCAGCATCATCAGCA
>JBBSMH010000275.1:0-2735 GCA_038233275.1 Sphingomonadales bacterium
ACCGTATCAAGGATACCATTCAACACCTTCCGATTATTCACCCGGATCACGTAATCGCCGCGCTCGATCCCCGCCGCCTCCAGAGCATCCGCCAGCATCGCGCAGATTTCTGCGTCCGCCGCCAAGGAGGCCGAACCCACGGTGTCAGCATCGCACTGATAAAACTGCCGAAAGCGCCCCGGCCCCGGTTTCTCATCGCGCCAGACCGGGCCCATCGCATAGCGGCGGTAGGGCGTCGGCAGGTCGTTGCGGTGCTGGGCATAGACCCGCGCAAGCGGGGCGGTCAGATCGTAGCGCAGTGCTATTCGGGCGTCATCCTCGCCGTGCAAGACAAAGACGCCTTTGTTCGACTGTTCCACGTCGGGCAGGAACTTGCCCAGCGCATCGAGGGTCTCAATCGCGCTCGTCTCCAGCGGGTCGAACCCGTAGCGGTGATAGACCTCGGCGATCCGAGCAAGCATCGCCGCACGATCGCGCACCTCCGCGCCGAAGGCATCGCGAAAGCCCCGCGGGGTGGCGGCACGCGGTCGCCGCAGCTTGTCTCGCTTGTCCTTGCCCATCTCGCGTCCCGGGTCGAAATTTCGCGCCCACCTAGCCCATGCCAGAGCCCGGGGGCAAGCTAAGGCGTCTGCAAGCACCACGTAGCCGCCCCGGTAGTAGATCAGCGGCGGCAGGTCGGCCTCGACCATCGCCAGCACCTCGCCGACGACGATCAGGTGATCCCCGCCGTCATGGCCTGCGGCGTGGCGACACTCGAAGCGGGCGGCGCAGCCGGGGATCAGCGGCGTGTCATCAAGCCCCCGGTCGTAGTCGAGCCCCCCGAAAGCGTCGCCTGTGCGGGAGAAGCGCTCCGCAAGCGCGCGCTGGCCGGCGCTCAGCACGTGGATCGCGAAGTGCTGTGCGGCCTCGAACGCCGGAAACCGCTGCGATTTGCGCGCCGGGGACCACAGCACCAGCGGCGGATCGAGGGATACGCTCGCGAAGCTGTTCGCGGTGATGCCGAGCGGACCGCGCGCGGTCATCGTGGTCACCACCGTCACGCCGGTTGCGAAATGCCCGAGCGCCGCGCGCAGCTTGAATTCATCGATCCCCGGCACTGGCCGCTCCCTTGCGAAGGCCGCCCAACGATCCTTAGAGCATGTGCAAAGGAAGTGGAAACCGGATTTGCCGGAGGGGAGACCATGGCAGGGAGCGACGAGACCCGGATCACCGCACTCGAGATCGCGCTCGCGCATCACGAAGCGCTGGTCGAGGATCTGGACACGATCCTGCGGGCGCAGGCCGACCGCCTCGACGCGATGGCGGCACGGGTCGAGCGGCTGGCCATGCGGCTTGCGGAGGCGGAGGCGGCGCTGCCTGCGGGGACACCCGATCCGGACGTGCCGCCGCCGCATTGGTGAACCGGCACCCGCGCTGCCGGCGGCCATTGAAGCGATCGGCGGCCTGTGGTTTTCTGGCGCGCGTACCGCGTCCAAAGGAAATCCCATGCCGGCCACCTCTCCAGGCGATCCGATCCTGCGCGACCTCGCCGCGAAGGTGCTGTGGCTTTCGGCCTGGACCATCCACAACGCCAACCACCTGCGCGATACCGGCGACGGGCTGAAGGTCGGCGGGCATCAGGCCTCCTCCGCTTCGATGGTCGAGCTGATGGCGACGCTCTATTTCCAGGTGCTGCGGCCGCAGGATCGCATCGCGGTGAAGCCCCACGCCGCACCGGTTTTCCACGCCATCCAGTACCTGCTCGGCAACCAGAGCCGCGAGAAGCTCGAGGCGTTTCGTGGCTGGGGCGGCGCCCAGAGCTATCCCAGCCGCACCAAGGACGTGGACGACGTGGATTTCTCGACCGGATCCGTGGGGTTGGGGGTGGCGATCACCGCGTTTGCGAGCCTCATGCAGGACTACATCCGCGCCCGCGGCTGGGGCGAGGGTCCGGAGGGGCGGATGGTTGCCCTGATCGGCGATGCCGAGCTCGACGAGGGCAACATCTACGAATGTCTGCAGGAGGGCTGGAAGCACGGGCTCAGGAACTGCTGGTGGATCATCGATTACAACCGCCAGAGCCTCGACGGCGTAGTGCGCGAGGGGCTGTCGGCGCGGGTGGATGCGATCTTCCGCGCCTTCGGCTGGGAGGTGGTGATGCTGAAATACGGTGCGCTGCAGCGCGCCGCCTTCGATGAGCCCGGCGGCGGGGCGTTGCGGGCCTGGATCGACGCCTGCCCCAACCAGCTCTACTCCGCGCTCACCTATCAGGGGGGAGCGGCCTGGCGCGCCCGGCTGATGGACCAGATCGGCGACCAGGGTCCGGTCACGGCGCTGCTCGAGCGCCGCTCGGACGCCGAACTCGCCGCGCTGATGCAGAACCTCGGGGGGCACTGCCTGGAGACGCTGGCCGAAGCGTTCGACGCGGCGGGCGAAAGCGACCGGCCCACCGCCTTCGTCGCCTACACCATCAAGGGCTATGGCACACCGCTCGCAGGGCACAAGGACAACCATGCCGGGCTGATGACCCCGGCGCAGATGTCCGAGTTTCAGACCCGCATGAAGGTGGGCAAAGGCCACGAGTGGGATCGGTTCGAAGGCCTCGAGAGCGACGATGGAGCGCTTCAGCGCTTCCTTGACTCCGTGCCGTTCAACGCCCGCGGCCCCCGTCGCACCAGCGCCCCAAAGATCGCGCCCCCCGCGCTCGTCCCGCCTGCCGAAACGGTGATCTCGACGCAGGCGGCGTTCGGCAAGCT
>JBBSMH010000276.1:0-2728 GCA_038233275.1 Sphingomonadales bacterium
GATCGATATCGACGATCGCGAATCCATTCTCGAAGCGATGGACGCGGCGATCCAGACGCGATCGTTCGGGCATTACATCTGCATAACCAACACCGAATCGATCTATCACGCGCGCCGCCTGAAGAGCCACGGCGAATATGTTAAGGGCGCGGATTATTCGCTGTGCGACGGCGTGGGCGTGATTTTCGCTGCCAGAGCGGCGGGCGACGAGGTCTCACGTTACAACGGGCCGGTCTTTCAGCTCGACGCGTCGCGCTACGGCGCGTCGCGCGGGTGGCGCCACTATTACCTGGGCGGGAACGACGGTTCGGCCGAAGAGATGGGCGAACGCCTGGCAAAGCAATTTCCGGGCATGATCGTGGCGGGAATTTACGGACCCCCTTCCGCCCTTTGACCGCAGGGGAACGCACCCAGCTTATCGCGTCTTCGTTTCGACGGGCAGCGACAGTCTCGAGCTCGAAGCGTCGCTCGAATCCGGCTATTCTGGACCAGTGGCGCGCAAGCTGACGGCGCTCGGGCCTGGAAGCTACAGACTGTCGGCCGCCATGCGCACCGAGGGGCACCAGGGCTCCGATACCCTCCGCTGGAGGATTTCCTGCGCCGATGCCGGGCCGGGCGAGTCTTTGTTCAATGAAACCGCCGGCATGGCCGGCAGCTTCGCAATCCAGGGCGCATTTACGGTCCCCGCCTCTTGCCCGGTCCAGCGGTTCGAAATCTTCGCTACGACCGGATACAGCCCCGGCGACGTCACCTTGGCGATCGCCTCGCCCAACCTGCGCAGGAATGAGGCCCGGCCCTAGCCCTCGCTGTCGCGACCGCGCAGACAGGCGATGGCCAACTGCGCCTGTCCGGCGGAATTCCCCGCATTCTCCTGCATCCCGCGCTGAAAATCGGCCGCCAACTGCCGCTGTGTTACTCCATCTCTCAGCGCTCGTGCGCGGAAGCTCTCCGCGGCTTCGGCGATGGCGCGCAATTCGCGCGATTCGGTCCCGGTGCTCATCGTGCGCAGAGCTTGCGAAGTCAGCTGCAATGCCACGGCGCAATTGACTGCGCCTTGATAGGATCCGGCCGGCTCGCTCTGCGCCTGCGCGCCGAGCGAAAGCGCTTCAGCCGCCCCAGGGGGGTCGGCGATCGCCTGACGGCGCTCCGTCTGCTGGCCGTCGCTCGAGCCGCAGGACACGAGGAGCGCACCACTTAGACCGATCGTGAGAGTGCGCCCGAACATCGATTTCCCGTCGCTAGGTGAACCAGGCCGCGCTGTAACTGGGGCGCGCTACGGGGTCCAGCACTAAGGGTGGTCGGGCGAGCCGGCGTCGGGCCAGATGCCCCGCGTGTCGTAAACCAGCGCGTCGCCGCGTTCCTCGCGCGGGATGACCTTGAAGACGTCGTGATCGACGAGCGGGATCAGAATTCCGCACTGCTCGAGCGCGGTGTCAATATCGACGAGCCGCGCCCCGGTTCCGTTGAATTCGGCAGGCAGTACCTGCGCGTAAGGCTCGACCACGCACACCCGCTCGCCGAATTCGCGCGCCAGGCTGGCAGCGATGAAGCGCGCGGGGCTCTCGCGGAAGTCGTCTATGTTCGCCTTGAAGGCCAGCCCGAGGCAGGCGATTTTCCGGTTCGGATGCACCGCCGCCAGCGCACGGGCCCTTGCCAGGACATGGTGCATCTTGGCGTCGTTCGTATCGCGGGCTTGGCGGATGATCTTCGCTTCCTCGGGCGCGCCATGGACGATGAACCAGGGATCGACCGCGATGCAATGACCGCCCACGCCGGGGCCGGGCTGGAGGATATTGACCCGGGGGTGACGGTTGGCGAGGCGTATCACCTCCCACACATCGAGCCCCTGACGATCGGCGATCATGGAAAGCTCGTTGGCAAAGGCGATGTTGACGTCGCGATAGGCGTTTTCGACCAGCTTGGTCATCTCGGCCGATCGGGCGTCGGTCACCACGCATTCGCCCTTCACGAAACGCTTGTAGAAGGCGAGCGCCTTTCTGCCGCAGCGCGGCGTGATCCCGCCGATGGAGCGGTCGTTATGCGTCAGTTCCTCGAGAATCCTTCCAGGCAGCACCCGTTCGGGACAATAGGCGATCGAGATGTCGGGCGTGCCTTCACACAAGCCCGGCAGGGTCAGGTCGGGCCGCTCCGCCGCGATGAGGTCGCGCATCGCCTCGGTCGTGCCCACGGGGCATGTGGATTCGAGGATCACCGTGTCGCCCTGTTTGAGAACCCCAGCGATCCGGGCGGCGGCGTCCATGACATAGCTGGTATCGGGCGTGTGATTGCCGTCCCTGGCGAAAGGAGTCGGCACCGCCACCACGAACACATCCGCGGGCCCGATATCGGTCGAGGCGCGCAGCATCCCGCGCTGGACTACCGCTTGCACCAGCCCGTCGAGATCGACTTCCTCGATATGAATTGCGCCGCGATTGATCGTCTCGACGACATCTTCGCTGACATCGACACCGCGCACCCGGCATCCGGTGCGCGCGATGATCGCCGCAGTCGGCAGGCCGATATAGCCCAAGCCGATGACGGAAACGTCGGGTTTGCTCTCGCCGCGCATCTGCCTGCTTTCCATTCGCTCGAAACCGGTCCTTAATCCGAACAGGGTAAAGATTGCAGTAACCGGACGGCTTTTCCATAGAGGCGTTGGGCGATCGCGGGGGAAATTCTTGAGGGTACTGGTCACAGGGGCAGCGGGTTTCATCGGTTCAGCGCTGGC
>JBBSMH010000277.1:0-2717 GCA_038233275.1 Sphingomonadales bacterium
GCAACCAGCGTGTCTAGGACCTGCGCCGTTCCCTCGATCCGGCTGATGTAGGCATTGGCATCCCCAATGTCGGAGACGCGATGGATGTTGATCAGAAACGCGGGCCCCTGGCTCTGCGCGCCGTTCATCTGATCGAAGATGTAGCCATAGTAGCGATATGGGAATCGCGCCGCGCTACGCTTGGCCATCGCATCGAACAGGCGGTAGGACAACGCGTCTTCCGGCGAGAGCTCGGCCATATCGTAATTCGCACGCATGGTCGCGGCGGTCGACTGGAGGAGATTTTCCTCCCGGATTGCCGCGGCATCGGAGACGTCGTCCCATTCTCCATAGTACTCGTCGCGAATCCCGCGATATGCCTTGCTCAGCGGCGACATGGCCAGCTGCGCCTGGTCGTAATTCTCGAAGAGGGTGCCGATATCACTGGCGGGAGCCTCGGCAGAAGGCGCGCTAGCCGAGGGGGCTGGCCTCTCCGCCTGCTGCGCCGCGCAGGCTCCCAGCATCAGTGCGAGCACCGAGGTTCCGATTGTTCCAGTCCGCTTAACCATCCGTCGAATCTCCTGAATAGACGGGCTTGGGGTGGCGGATTTTTGCACCGATGGCCAGAGCATCCGGTTTCGGAGGGCGGCTACCAGGCGGTCTCGACAGCTTCTCTCCTGCGCGCCATAGCCGCGCCCGCATGATCTACACCCTCCTGCGACCTGCCCTGTTCGCTCTCGATCCCGAACGCGCGCACCGGCTGACCATAGCTGCCCTGAAGCTCGGATCGCGCGTCGCGCGCCGGGAACCCCGCTCGAGCGACGGGCCTCTCGCGCTCAAGGTGGCGGGATTGCGCTTCGCCAATCCGCTGGGGATGGCTGCGGGCTTCGACAAGGATGCCGAAGTTCCCGGAGCGCTACTCGATCTCGGGTTCGGCTTCGTCGAGGTGGGCTCGATCACGCCTCGACCCCAGATGGGCAATCCTGCCCCGCGCCTGTTTCGGCTCGCCGAAGACCGCGCGGTGATCAACCGCATGGGCTTCAACAATAGCGGCGCGGAGGCCGCAGCGGCGCGGTTGCTGGCCTACCGCTGCAAGGAGGGGACACCGCGCGGCATTCTCGGAGTGAACATCGGCGCCAACAAGGCCAGCGTGAACCGGGTGGGCGATTACGCCACAATGGCGCGGCTCATGGCTCCGCTGGCCGATTATCTGGCGGTCAATGTCTCGAGCCCCAACACGCCGGGCCTGCGCGCTCTACAGGATGAGGGTGCGCTGGGCGCTCTGCTCGATGCGGTGATGGACGCGCGGGGCACCGCGGCGGCGCCCATATTCCTCAAGATCGCACCCGATCTTGAGCCGGCCGATATCGACGCGATCGCGCGGATCGCGCTGGACAGGAAGCTCGGTGCCCTGATCGTCGCCAATACGACCGTCTCGCGCCCATCGCTGCGCTCCCAGCACCGCGGCGAAAGCGGCGGCCTGTCGGGCGTGCCACTCAAACCGCTGGCGCTGCAACGTTTGCGCGACTTTCGCGCGGCGACCGGCGGCGCGATCCCGCTGATCGGAGTCGGCGGAATAGCCACGGCACAGGACGCTTGGGAGAGGATCCGCGCCGGCGCCAGCCTCGTCCAATTGTATTCGGCTATGGTCTATGCAGGGCCGGGCCTGCCGCGCCGCATCCTGCGCGGGCTGGAACGCCTGATGAGGCGCGATGGCTTCAATTCGATTGCCGAGGCGGTCGGGAGCGAAGCGCCTTAGCGCCCGCCGACCAGGACCACGCCTTCGCGCCGCGGGTCAAAGCCGCCGTCGATCCGCCCGTCGCGGATCAGCACCGCATGGACTCCCGAGTCTTCCCCTTGTCCCGGCACGAGTTCGATCCCGCGCGCCTTGAGCCCGGCGACGATCGCGGGGTCGAATTCGTCAACTTCCGCCCCGATCCTCTCGCCGCGCGCGATCAAATTGGGGAGCGCCAGCGCCTCCTGCATCGGCAATTCCCAGTCGACCGCCGCGACGAGCGACTTGCCGACGTAGGCGAGGATCGCATTGCCTCCCGCCGAGCCGATCGCGCCGGCGAACCGGCCGTCCTTGTCGAGCAGGATCGTCGGGATCATCGACGAGCGCGGCCGCTTGCCTGGTGCGACGGCGTTGGGCGACAAACTACCGTCGGAAGCGTGGGGATCGAACGAGAAGTCGGTCAGCTGGTTGTTCAGGAAGAACCCGTCGACCATCCGACCCGTGCCGAAGATCGATTCGACCGTGGTGGTGATCGAGACCACGTTGCCCTGCGCGTCGCCGACGATGAAGTGCGAGGTTCCTGCGGGCTCCAGCGTGCGGTCGGCCACCGGGGGGCCGGCACCGGGCGGGCGGCCCGGGCTGACGCTTTCGGCTGCAGTCGGCCCGATCAGCGCGGCACGCCGGTCGAGATAGTCTGGATCCAGCAAACCGGCGACGGGGACCGAAACGAAATCGCCATCGCCGAAATAGGCGTCGCGGTCGGCGTACATAAGCCGGCTCGCCTCGGCGAAGAGATACCAGGCCTGCGGATCGCCGGGCCCTCGCTGCGCGATGTCGGTGCGCTCGAGCAGACCCAAAAGCTCGAGGAAGGCTGCCCCGCTCGACGGCGGCGGCGGGACGCAGGCGAGGTAGATTCGCCAGGTCGCGCACACCGGCTCGCGCTTCACCGCGCTGTAATCGGCGAGGTCAGCCATCGTCATAACGCCTTCGAGCGGGGCAGAGC
>JBBSMH010000278.1:0-2713 GCA_038233275.1 Sphingomonadales bacterium
CTCGCGCACATGCCCGAAATCGAACAGCTCGCCGCGCAGGTAAAGCGCGACTGACACAGCCAGTCCATCTTCCGGAGGGGACACAATGAGCAAGCAGACCAACACCAGCAAGGGCCGCCTCGTCGGCCTGGCGGTAACCACCGCCCTGGCCAGCGCGACGCTCGCCGGATGCACCGCCAAGGTCGCGCCCGACGCGAATTATTCAGCCGCCAAAGCGAGCGCCGCGATCGAACAAGGCAAGGTCAGCCAGGCGGTACAGCACGCAGAAGCTGCCGTGCTCGCCAATCCGCGCGATCCTTACGGACGCGCCTTGCTCGGCAGCGCCTATCTCCAGGCCGGACGTTTCCAGTCCGCCGCCGCGACACTTGCGGAAGCGATCGAGCTGGGCGACCGCTCGCAGCGCACCGTGATAAGCTATGCTCTGGCCGAAATCGCCGCGGGTCGACCGCAATTGGCGGTGGCCATGCTCGACCGGAACCGCGATGCGCTGGATGCGGCCGATTACGGCCTCGCCATCGCGCTCGCCGGACAGCCTGATCGCGGCGCAAATGTGCTCGGAAAGGCGCTCAAGAGCGGACAGAACAGCGCCAAAATGCGCCAGAACCTCGCCTATGCCTACGCGCTCCAGGGCGACTGGCGTCTCGCCCGGCTGATGGCCGAGCAGGACGTTCCGGCCGACAAGCTCGGCGAACGCATGAGCGAATGGGCACGCCTCGCGGCGCCCGAAATGTATCACCTACGCGTCGCCGAACTGCTCGGCGTCCCGGTGTCCGAGGATCCCGGCCAGCCCGCGATGCTGGCGCTAGCCAATCACCCTAGCATCGACATGCTCGCCGCCGAAGCGGTGACGCAAGACGTTGCGGCCGAGACGGTGGCTCCGACGACTCCTGCTTTCGCGCTGGCGGGCGAGCTACCCGCAGTCCAGGCTGCGGGAGACCCCATGCAGGACCCCATGCAGGACGAGGGCTCTTTTGTCCAAGTTGTGATCGACGATAGCGGAGAAGCGGCCCTGGCCGACGCGGGTCTGGCGAATGCAGGCGACAGGATCCGCTTCGTTTCCAACCCGGTTATCCAGCCGGTGGCGACACATTCTCCCCGCAGTCTCGCCGCCTCCGATAGCACGCCGTCGTCCAGGCCAGCCCCGCGCGAGGCCGGCAGCGCTTTCCTCGCCGCTTCCGGCGATTATCGAGTCCAGCTGGGCTCCTATTTCTCGATGTCCGACGCGCAGGCCGCCTGGAAGATTTTCCAGCGACGCCATCCCGAACTCAAGGATGCCGAAAAAATCATCTCCAAGGCCAAGGTCAACGGCAAGATCTATTACCGTGTGGCCGCCGCCGGTTATGCCAAGGCTTCGGCGCAGCAGTTGTGTTCGCTGGTCAAGAAGGGCGGCAGCGGCTGCCTAGCCTATGCCGCGAGCAGCCCGCTGCCCGGGACAATCGATAGCAATGTGCGCGTGGCTGCACGCTAACACGCTATCTTCTCCATCGACTGGGCCCCTGCCGGATTTTTCCCGGGAGGGGCCTTTTTCTAAAGCTGGATCGCGATGCCGCCCTTGAACAGCGCCGTCACCCGGCCCTGCACGGGCTGACCGTCGAACGGCGTGTTGCCTGCGCTGGCTTCCATCATGCGGCTATCGACGACCCACGGCTTGGCGGGGTCGACGATAGCGATGTCCGCCTCGTGCCCTTCGACCAGCGCGCCGGCTTCGAACCCCAGCAGGCGCGCAGGAGCGGCGGCCACCAGGTCGAACGCCCGCGCCTCGTCGATCACCCCATCGCGCACCAGCGTCAGCACCATCGCAAGCAGCGTTTCCGCGCCCGCCATGCCCGGCTCGGCATCGGCGAAGGGCAGCCGCTTGTCCTCGGGCCCGCGCGGATCGTGACCGGAAGCGATCACATCGAGAGTGCCGTCGCCGATGGCCTCGATCACCGCGTGCCGGTCGGCCTCGCTGCGCAGCGGCGGGGACAGGCGCATGAAGCTGCGGAATTCGGCCGTCGCCAGGTCCGACAGCATGAAATGCGCCGGAGTGACGCCTGCGGTGAGGGGCACCCCGCGCGTTTTGGCCTGACGCACGAGGTCGAGCGCGGCGCGGGTCGTAACCTGTCGCAAGTGGAGCCTTGCACCCGCCATCTCGGCAAGCGCAATATCGCGCGCGACCGCGAGCGCCTCGGCCTCAGCAGGCGCGCTTGGCAGGCCCAGCCGCGTCGCCATCTCGCCTGCCGTGGCAACCGCGGCGCCCGCCAGCGCGGCGTCTTCTGCGTGGGCAATGACCGGAAGATCGAGCATCGCGGCATAGCTTAACAATCGCAGCATCACCCCGCTGTCGGCAATCCAGCGCCGGCCGGTGGCAATTCCGCGCGCGCCAGCCTCCCTCATCAGCGCGATCTCGGCGAGGCATTTGCCGTCGAGATCGCGCGTCGCCGCCGCCAGCGGGTGGACCCATAGATCGGGCTTCCCGCTCTTGGCGACATGCGCGACGCGGCTGGGCAGATCGAGCGCGGGCGATTGGTCGGGCATCAGCGCGGCGCGCGTGATCCCGCCGAAATGGAACGCCGGCTTGTCGATCGAGAAAACGCCGAAATCGACGAGACCGGGGGCGACGAGCCTGCCGCGGGCATCGAGGACCTCGTCATCGTCCCTGGGTTCCAGGTCGCCCACGGCGTCTATGACCCCATCCGCCAGCCGGATGGCGCCGTCGCGCACGCCGTCGGGC
>JBBSMH010000279.1:0-2711 GCA_038233275.1 Sphingomonadales bacterium
CCAGCGCGCGGCTGATCCGCGCGAATGCCTCGGGAAGGTGACGGGATTGGGGCAGCAGTTCGAAGCGCCAGACGGCTCCGGCCTGGCTGCGGCCGTAGGCGGCGGGCAGGGGTGATGCCCCGGCCGTCCCCCTCATGCCGCTGCGCAGGAAGACCCAGCTATCGAGCGAGAGCCGTTGGAGAATGCCTGCATTGCGGTTTCCGCCGACCGCATCGCGCGTTTGAGTACTGCGAACCAGTGCTTCGCGGACGCTCTCGGGCATAGGCAGCCGCGCCATAGCCGCCATCCACAGGAGGTTGTGAGCCGAAGCGATCCGCCCCGACGCCTCGGGCCTGGCGGTTTGGTCCGCAGTCGGGGCGTATGCCAGCGAGAAGGTGCGGAGCGAAGCCTCGTGGCGTTCACTCCCAGAAATGCTGCGGAGCGCTGCCCGAACAGGGGGCGAAAGCCACCCCGGCGGCGAGGCACTGGCCGGGGATTGCTCGTGTCGGGTCCCTGCCTGTTGAGCTGATGCAGCCTCGCCGGATGCCGCCAGCCTTGCCGATGTCTCGGCGCCATCGGCAAGGATGGATGGGGCTTGTTCGGGAAGGTCCCACATCGCGAACCGCATCCCCGCCCACCCGATCAAGACTGCGGCGAGGACGAACAGCGGCCGGCCCCCGCGCTGCGTTGCGCCCCTCACGCCCTTGCTCCGCGCGGGTAGGCGAGCGCCGGATGATCGAAATGTTCGGTCTTGTCCCAGATTGCCGGCGCACCCCTCAGCGAACGGATGTAGCCGGTCAGCGCCCTTCGGCCGGCGAGGATGGCAATCCAGTTCGAAACGAAGATGCGCGGCAGTGCCAGCAGTCCCTCGACCCAACCGAACTCGCGCGCGGTAAAGACCATCCGCAGCCCCGCGCGCCACAGCAGAGCGCAGAAATTGGCGATCAACAGCGCGGTCAATAGCGGAGTGAAACGTATCGGCTCGATCAGTCCTGCTGTGCTCGCGCTCCAGCTGACCCCGGCGAAGGCCACCAGCAGATAGGCGAGCGCCAGGAGGATTGCCGCAAAGGGCCCGCGGCGATCGCGCAATTGCATCCACATTTGTACCGGCGAGCCGCTCCAGCCCAGCCGGTCCCAGCCCTGCAGCGCGATTCCCTGAATCCAGCGCGTCTTCTGGCGCACCGCCGCTTGGGCCCGGGCGGGGAAATAGGCGCGGGTTCCTACGAGCCTGCCGCTTGGGGTCCGGACGCGGAGGAACCGCGCGGTTCCACCGAGCGCCTTGACACCAAGACCGAGCTCGTAATCCTCCGTCAGCGAATCCGCCGGAAAGGGCCCCCCGTCGGCCGATCTGGCCACGAGTTTCGCGAGCATGGGGCGGGTAAAGGCGCAGCCAACGCCGGCGCCCGGAATTCCCGCTCCCAATGCATCGCGCACCACCATTGCCTTGGCATGGGCTTCGGCGAATTCGTCCGAATAATGGCCCGCGATCCAGCGCGACCCGGACTGAGGCAAGGCGATGACCGGCAGCTGGACGAAGTCCGCATGCTCCATAGCCTCGTCGAGCAGGGTGATGGCTCTCGGGTCGACCATGTCCTCCGCATCGTGAAGCACCACCATCCGGACCTGTTCGCCCGCGCGTTGCTCGTCGTCCTCGAGCGCGCGATAGAGCCGATTAAGGCAATCGGCCTTCGAGGTCGGGCCTTCGCGATCATGCACCACGATCCGCACTCGGGGGTCGCCCGCGGCGCCCACCATCGCAGACGCGAGGGTTGCCGCATCGTTGCGGTAGCAACCCACATAAAGGCGCACTTCGTCCTGCGGCCATACGCTCAGCGCATGGCGAAGGGTCGGCGCCACCACCATAGCCTCCTGCCAGGTCGGTATGAATACCGCGGCGGTGCCGCGTAGCGCCCCCGCGCCATTTTCCGCTTCCGACACGGTGCAGCTGCCTGCACGTCCGGTCAGCCGAAGCCATGCGTAGACGAAATCGATCGCGAATTCGTCCAATGCGCCGAGGAGGAAAAACACCCCGGCGAACAGGAAGAGCTCGTGCTGGACGAGGTGTATCCAGTCGCTTGCGTCGAACGGCGTGGTCACTGGATCCCGTTTCCCCCCGCGCAGGTCCTATCGCGGCGAAACGACCCTTGCAACGCAAGACGGTTTACGAAAGAGAGCAGCCAGTCATGAGCGAGCGCCCGTCAGCCTTCCGTGTCGCCTTTGCCCCTGTGCGTGCGCTGTTCGTCAGAGACGCGTCAGCGGGCATCCTGCTCATCATCGTCGCTTGCGCTGCGATGCTGGCGGCCAATTCACCCCTGGCGGGCGAATACCGCGAACTGTTCTACGGCGAGTTGGCCTGGACGCCGATTCCCAAGCTCGACGATCTCCACCTGTGGATCAATGACGGACTGATGGCGATTTTCTTCTTCGTGGTCGGGCTCGAGGTCAAACGCGAGTGGATCGAGGGCCAGCTCTCCAGTGCGCAACAGCGCCGCTTGCCGATCTTCGCTGCCGTGGCGGGCATGGCCATACCGGCGCTCGTCTATCTGCTCTTCATCGGCGGGGACTCCGCGCTGGTACGGGGCTGGGCTATCCCCGCGGCAACCGATATCGCCTTCGCGATGGGCGTGCTGGGCCTGCTCGGCAGCCGCGCGCCCGCCTCGCTGCGTCTCTTCCTGCTCACCGTCGCGATCGTCGACGATATCGGGGCCGTCCTGGTCATCGCGCTATTCTAC
>JBBSMH010000280.1:0-2676 GCA_038233275.1 Sphingomonadales bacterium
CAAAGGAGGCGGCGGCGCGGCGCGAGCAGGACGCCGAGCATGTCGAGGAACTCTGGAAGCGCGCGCGTGAGCTGTTCGGCAATTGGGCGCTCAATGGCAGCGCGGATGCCCGCTGGCATGGCAATATGAACATCCGCCGGAAGGGCCTCGACGTGAACCGGCTGATGAGTGACTGCCGCGACATCATGTTCAGCGCGGGCAGCGCCTGCGCCAGCGGGTCGGGCCGGACCAGCCATGTTCTCGAGGCGATCGGGCTTTCGAAAGCCCAGGCGAAGAGCTCGATCCGCCTCGGCTGGAGCCGCTACACCTCGCTGGAGGACATCGAGACCGCTGCCAGGAAAATCAACGCCGCCGCGGACGCGCAACGCTGATGCCGGTCCGGGTCCGCTTCACCACCTCGCGCGGCGAAGAGGTGCAGGCCGAGGCCGCCACGGGCGATTGCCTGCTCGATGTCGCGCAAGGGGCTGGCATGCCGCTGGAGGGCACTTGCGAAGGCCAGATGGCCTGCTCCACCTGCCACGTCGTGGTCGCGCCGGACTGGTTCGAACGCCTGCCCGAAGCGAGCGAGGAAGAGGAAGACATGCTCGACCTCGCCGCCGGCGTGCAGCGCACCAGCCGCCTCTCGTGCCAGATCGTGCTTGGCGAAGAGCTGGACGGGCTGGCGGTGACCATTCCCTCCGAGAGTCATGACATGCGGCGGTTTTGATGCGGATAATTTCGTGGAATGTTCGAAGGGCAAATGAGACCAGCCCGGTATGGCCATTTTTGGCCACGCTGAAGCCAGACATAGCATTGCTGCAAGAGGTGTCGTCTGCGGCCAAAATCTTCGGCGACTTCCACCTCGCTTTCGAACTCGTGACACGAAAAGATGGGGCGCCCCAGCGTTTTGGCAATCTCATTCTCAGCCGCTACCCGCTCAAGGAAGGGCTTGATCTTCGGTCCGAAATTCCATGGGTAAATAGAGAGAGTGAATTCTTCCGAGGCAACATTCTGGAACGAACGGTCGATGCAGAACTCGGTCCCATCAATGCGATAAACTTTGACAGTCCGCGGATCATCTTCCCATCATCGCGGACGTTGAGTTTTAACGAGGGTATTATCGATTAGCCGCGGCATGGCCACGGCGGTAACAAAGAAAGCCCCGCCGCATCGCTGCAGCGGGGCCTTGCTTGTCATTTGGGACAATCAGGGGATCAGGCGTTTTCCGGAACGCGGCTGTTGACCTGTTCGATCAGCGCATCGCTGAATGCCGGGATATCGTCGGGATTGCGGCTCGTAATAAGGTTGCCGTCCGTGGCGACCTCCTGGTCGACCACCTTCGCGCCGGCATTCTTCAGATCGGTGCGGATCGAAGGCCAGCTGGTGACGGTCTTGCCCTTCACCACATCGGCCTCGACCAGCATCCAGGGGCCGTGGCAGATGGCGGCGACGGGCTTGCCCGATTGGCAGAACTCGCGCACGATCGCGACCGCGCGATCGTTCATGCGCAGCTTGTCGGGGTTGATCTGGCCGCCGGGGATCATCAGCGCATCGTAGCCGGAGCAATCGGCGATCTCGTCCACGGTCTTGTCCACCGCGACGCTCTTGCCCCAATCGCCCTGGTCCCAACCCTTGATCTGGCCGCTTTCGGGACTGACAATCGTCGTCTCGAAACCGGCGTTTTCCAGCTTCTCTTTCGGCTTCATCAATTCCGACTGCTCGAAGCCGTCGGTGGCGAGGATCATTACGCGTTTGGTCATGGTATCTCCTTGAATTGGTTATACCCTGGCAACGCGTGGGGAAATCGCCCCGTTCCGTCCTGTTAGGCGAAGCGAGGCGGTGATAGGGCGGGTCGCATGTCCGTGACCGAAATAGACCAGACCGAGCCCGATCCGTTCGATGCGATCGTCGATGCGCCCTTCGATTCGGCGCTTGAGGAACGCTATCTGGTTTATGCGCTCTCCACGATTACCGCCCGTTCGCTCCCCGATCTGCGCGACGGGCTGAAGCCGGTTCATCGACGGCTGCTGTGGGCGATGCGGCAGCTGAAGCTCAATCCGACCGACGCTTTCAAGAAATCGGCCCGGGTGGTCGGCGATGTGATCGGCAAATACCATCCGCATGGCGATGCCAGCGTCTACGACGCGATGGTCCGTCTCGCGCAGGATTTCGCATTGCGTTATCCGCTGGTCGAGGGGCAGGGCAATTTCGGAAATATCGACGGCGATAATGCCGCCGCCTATCGCTATACCGAGGCGCGCCTGACGCGCACGGCGCTGCGGCTCATGGAAGGGCTCGACGAAGGCACGGTCGATTTCGTCCCCACCTACAATGGCGAGGAGGAGGAGCCGGAAATCTTCCCCGGTTTGTTCCCCAATCTGCTCGCCAATGGCGCCAGCGGCATCGCCGTGGGCATGGCGACTAACATCCCTTCGCATAATGTCGCCGAGATCATCGAGGCGACGCTCGAGCTGATCGACAATCCGCATGTCGAGCATTCGCGTTTGATGGAGCTGTTCCACGGCCCCGATTTCGCCACCGGCGGGATTCTCGCCGAGAGTGCCGAGACGGTCGCCGCGGCCTACGAAACAGGGCGCGGGAGTTTTCGCGTGCGCGGCCGCTTCCATGCGGCGGAAGCGGACAAGGCGGAGGATCGCGAAGCGGGGATCGAGCGGCTGGGCGGCGGGCAGTGGCAGC
>JBBSMH010000281.1:0-2665 GCA_038233275.1 Sphingomonadales bacterium
AGGCGAGCATGTCGTCGCCCATGTCACGTTCCGCGATACGGTGACCGCCTCGGGCAGCGAGGTTACCGCGATGATGCGCCAGGTGATCGAGCATTTCGGTGAATACGCCAAGCTCAACAAGAAGCTGGGTGAAGGCGCAGGAGACGAGCTGGGCGAGATCGACGATGCGGGCGAATTGGCCGATACCGTAGCCGCTGCGATCGGCGCCAAGGTGTCGGATAAGCAGGCGCTGTTGTCAGAACCCGATCCGCTCAAGCGGCTCGAAATGGTCATGTCCTTCATGGAAGGCGAACTTTCCGTGCTGCAGGTCGAGCGCAAGATCCGCGGCCGCGTCAAGCGCCAGATGGAGAAGACGCAGCGCGAATATTATCTCAACGAGCAGTTGAAAGCGATCCAGAACGAGCTTGGCGACGGCGACGAGGACGGCGGCAACGAGATTGCCGAACTGACCGAGAAGATCGCCAAGACCAAGCTGTCCAAGGAAGCGCGCGCCAAGGCCGAGAGCGAGCTCAAGAAGCTGCGTGCAATGCAGCCGATGAGCGCGGAAGCGACTGTCATCCGCAATTACCTCGACGTGCTGCTCGGTCTGCCGTGGGGCAAGAAGAGCCGGCTGAAGAAGGACATCTCCAAGGCGCAGGAAGTGCTCGACGCCGATCACTACGCGCTGGAGAAGGTCAAGGACCGTATCATCGAATATCTCGCCGTCCAGGCGCGCACCAACAAGCTGAAAGGTCCCATTCTGTGCCTCGTCGGCCCACCGGGCGTGGGCAAAACCTCGCTCGGCCAGTCGATCGCCAAGGCGACAGGGCGCGAATTCGTGCGCCAGTCCTTGGGCGGCGTGCGCGACGAGGCCGAAATCCGTGGCCATCGCCGCACCTATATCGGCTCGCTGCCTGGCAAGATCGTCACCAATCTGAAGAGGGCGGGTAAGAGCAATCCGCTGTTCCTGCTCGACGAGATCGATAAGCTGGGTCAGGATTTCCGCGGCGATCCCGCCTCGGCGCTGCTCGAAGTGCTCGATCCCGAACAGAATGCGCGCTTCCAGGATCACTATCTCGAACTCGACATCGATCTGTCGGACGTGATGTTTGTGTGCACCGCGAACAGCCTCAACTTGCCGCAGCCGCTGCTCGACCGGATGGAGATCATCCGGCTGGAAGGCTATACCGAGGACGAAAAGGTGGAGATCGCGCAGCGTCACCTGCTGGCCAAGCAGATCAAGGCGCATGGGCTCAAGCCGGACGAGTTCGACCTGACCGAGCCGGCCTTGCGCGACCTGATCCGCTTCTACACGCGGGAAGCGGGCGTCCGCACGCTCGAGCGCGAAATCGCGCGGCTGGCCCGCAAATCCCTGCGCAAGATCCTGGAAGGCGAGATCGAAACCGCGAGGATCACGCCGGAGAACCTTGCCGGCTTCGCCGGGGTACGCAAGTTCAAGCACGGCATGGGCGAGGAAGAGGCGCAGATCGGCGCGGTTACCGGCCTTGCATGGACCGAGGTCGGCGGCGAGCTTCTGACCATCGAAAGCGTGACAACACCCAGCACCTCCGGGGGCAAGGGTGAGATCAAGACCACCGGCAAGCTGGGCGAGGTGATGAACGAGAGCGTCGCGGCGGCCTTCAGCTTCGTCAAGGCGCGCGCTCCCGCCTATGGCATCAAGCCCAGCATCTTCCAGCGCAAGAACATTCATATCCACTTGCCCGAGGGCGCGGTGCCCAAGGACGGGCCGAGCGCCGGCATCGGCATGGTCACCTCGATCGTCTCGACGCTGACAGGCGTACCGGTGCGGCCGGATGTCGCGATGACCGGAGAGGTGACGCTGCGGGGCAGGGTGCTCGCCATCGGCGGCCTCAAGGAGAAGCTCCTCGCGGCGCTGCGCGGCGGGATCAAGACGGTGCTGATCCCCGAGGAGAATGTGAAGGATCTCGCCGAGATACCCGACAATGTGAAACAGGGGCTTGAGATCGTGGCGGTCTCGCATGTCGATGAGGTACTCGAGCATGCGCTCACGGCGGTACCTGCGCCGATCGAATGGACCGAGGCAGACGACCTCGCGAGCCAGCCGGGCCATCCGTCGTCGGGCCTTGCTTCTTCGCCCACTGCCCATTGACGGGGGGATGCTGCAGCGCAGCGACTCGGGTCGAGGCGGGTTGTGGCAATTTCGCTCCGGTCAGGGTGCAATCGTTGCGCCGGGAATACGATTGATCCCGGATTCACCATGTTGAAGCGATTTTCCGGCCGAATTGCGCGATAAATCGCGATATTTGCCTTTGACACCGCTGGTGAAAACCTCTCAATTCCCCACCACCGACGGTCGCGTTTCCAGCTGGCCGTTTCCACAATCCAAGAGGGGGTTTTCCGACCATGAACAAGAACGACCTGATCAGCGCGGTTGCCGACGCCAGCGGCCTGTCCAAAAGCGATTCGGCGAGCGCGGTGGAAGGCGTCTTCGACTCGATCACCAAAGCGCTGTCGAAAGGCGACGAAGTGCGTCTTGTGGGCTTCGGGACATTCTCGGTCGCGCGCCGCAAGGCTTCGACCGGCCGCAACCCGCGAACGGGAGAGCCGATGACGATCAAGGCTTCGAACCAGCCAAAGTTCAAGGCCGGCAAAGGTCTCAAGGACTCGGTTAACTGAGCTATTTTTCACGGAGCCGCGAGTGGGC
>JBBSMH010000282.1:0-2663 GCA_038233275.1 Sphingomonadales bacterium
AAGCGCCGCAAGATCCCTTCGACCACCGGCTCCATAAAGCCGAGCCCGTAATAGCGCGGGTAGGTCTCGAACCGCGTGTGGACCGATGCGAGCACCGGAATATCGCGCTGTCGTGCCCATTTGAGCGCGGCGTGCCCGGTGGGGTCGGGGCTGGAGATATGCAGCACACTGGGCCCGAAGCCTTCGAGATCGCGCCGCGCCTCCTGGCTCAGGCCCAGCGGCAGGCGGTATTCGCCGCGGCCCTTGATCGGCATGCGGATGTTGGGAACGTCGACCAAATCCCCGGTCGGCGGGAAATCGGGATTGTCGACCACCGGGGCGTAGACGCGCACCGCCGCTCCCGAGCGCAGCAGATAGTCCACCAGCCGGTTGAGCGCCTGGTTCGCGCCGTCGCGGGTGTAATTGTAATTGCCCGAGAACAGGGCGATCCTGAGGCCGGCAGCATCCATCGCTGCGCCCCATAAGGGCAAGGCGCGGCTTTGGCGAGCGATGCATGCACCGTGTCGCAGCCCCGACCTGTCGAAGAAACCCGGTTTCACATTGACTCGCTGCCGCGCAACATTAGTGCCGCGCCTGGGCCACGCGGTCCCAACGCCGCGCGCGCTCTCTGCAAGGAGAGAAGACATGACTGCCGAACCTACGCTCCGTCCGGAGCGCCCCTTCTTTTCATCCGGACCCACCGCCAAACCGCCCGGCTGGTCGCTCGACAAGCTCGACACCCGCTCGCTCGGTCGCTCGCACCGGAGCGCTCTCGGCAAGTCCCGGCTGAAATACGCGATCGACCTCAGCAAGGAATTGCTCGGGGTGCCCGAGGATTATCTCGTCGGGATCATGCCCGCCTCCGACACCGGCGCGCTCGAATGCGCGATGTGGACCATGCTGCGTCCCGAACGCCCGGTCACGGTGGCGGCGTGGGAGAGCTTTGGCAATGTCTGGATCCAGGATGCGGTCAAGCAATTGAAACTGCCGCTACTGACCACGCTCGACGCCGATTACGGCGAGATACCCGACCTTGCGAGCATTCCGCAGGACAATGACGTCGTCTTCACCTGGAACGGCACCACAAGCGGGGCGAAGGTTCCCGAAACGGACTGGCTCGCCCCGGGCCGCGAGGGCGTGACAATCAACGACGCGACCAGCGCCATCTTCGCCATGGAGATGGACTGGCCCAAGCTCGATGCCACGACCTATAGCTGGCAGAAGGTGATGGGTTCCGAAGCGCAGCACGGCATGCTGATCCTCAGCCCCAAGGCGGTCGAACGGATCGAGGATTACGATCCCGAATGGCCGCTGCCCAAGCTGTTCCGTTTGAAGAAGGGCGGCAAGATCAATCGCGCGATCTTCGAAGGCGCGACGATCAATACGCCCAGCATGCTCGCGACCGAAGACTATATCATGGCGCTGGAATGGGCACAGTCGATCGGTGGGCGCAAGGCGATGTTCGAGCGCGCCGATGCCAATGCGAAGATCGTCACCGACTGGATCGAGTCCACGCCCTGGCTGCGCAACATGGTTCCCGAACCGGCGCAGCGCACCAACACCGGCGTATGCTTCGTCTTCCAGGGCGAGTGGTACGAGAGCCTTTCGGCCGAAGAGCAGGCCGCCGTCCCGAAGAGGATCACCAAGATGCTGGAGGAGCGCGAGCTGGGCTATGATTTCAACGGCTATCGCGACGCCCCGCCGAGCCTGCGCATCTGGTGCGGCGGCACCGTGGAGCAGGAGGATCTGAAGCGACTGCTGCCGTGGATCGAATGGGCTTACGCGCAGATCAAGAACGGCACAGATTGAGCGTCATCCAGCAAAAGCTTGAATATCCTGCCCCGCAACCCCCCCATTTCCGACAGCGATCCCAGCTTCTGCTGGGATGACGAGGAGACCAGACAGTGTCCCAGAAACCCAAGGTCCTCATTTCCGACAAGATGGACCCCAATGCCGCGCGTATCTTCGAGGAGCGCGGCTGCGATGTGGATGTGAAGCCGGGCTTGACGCCCGAAGAACTGAAGGCCGTGATCGGCGAATATGACGGGCTGGCGATCCGCTCCGCTACCTGGGTCACTTCCGAAATCCTCGAGGCTGCCGACAATCTCAAGGTCATCGGCCGCGCCGGCATCGGGGTGGACAATGTCGATATCCCCGCCGCCTCGTCCAAAGGCGTGGTGGTGATGAACACCCCCTTCGGCAATTCGATCACCACTGCCGAACACGCGATTGCTATGCTGATGGCGCTCGCCCGGCAGATTCCTGCCGCCAACGAACGCACGCAGAAAGGCGAATGGCCCAAGAGCGATTTCATGGGCGTCGAGGTGACAGCCAAGACGCTCGGGCTGATCGGGGCGGGCAATATCGGTTCGATCGTCGCCGCTCGCGCGCAAGGGCTCAAGATGAAGGTGATCGCCTACGATCCCTTTCTCACCGCCGAGCGGGCGGTGGAGATCGGGGTCGAGAAGGTCGATCTCGACGCGCTGCTCGCGCGCGCCGATTTCATCACGCTGCACACGCCGCTGACCGACGAGACGCGCAATATCCTCTCGGCGGAAAACCTGGCCAAGACCAAACAGGGCGTGCGCATCGTCAATTGCGCGCGCGGGGGGCTGATCGACGAGGACGCGTTGGCCGACTTGCTCGAATCCGGCCATGTCGCCGGCGCCGCGCTCGATGTGTTC
>JBBSMH010000283.1:0-2660 GCA_038233275.1 Sphingomonadales bacterium
AATGCCCGCCGCGCCAGTCCTCGTGGCTCGCGCGCGTCACGCCGGGCACGAGGTCGAGCCCTTCCAGCCCGCTCCACTCCGCCGCCCGCCGCCTGAGCGCATCGAGGTCGAACTCGCCCTTCGGGTGATGCGCGATCACGGCATTGGGCGCGCCTTCGATGCGGATGCGGCGGGTGAGCGCCCGGGTATCGACGCCCGAAAGGCCGATCCGGTGGTGCGTCTTCATCCACTCGGCGAACTCGGCCTGCGCGCGGAAATTCGAATGCGGCGTCACCTCCTGCCGCACTATGCAGCCGACAGCACCCAATGGACCGTTCGGGCCGCGGCTCTCGAGGTCTTCCTCGTTCGCGCCGACATTGCCGATATGCGGGAAGGTGAAGGTGACGATCTGGCTGTCGTAGGAGGGATCCGTCATCACCTCCTGGTATCCGGTCATCGCGGTGTTGAAGCACACCTCCCCCACGGCGGAGCCATGCGCGCCGAAGCCCCTGCCCCAGACAATGGTTCCGTCGGCCAGCACCACGACTCCCGTCGCCCCTTCGGGTTGTGCAGGCGAAGAGGCAGGGCGGGCCATAGGGCGCTCCGTTTGCGAGGGTTTTCCGGCGATGCTTGCTAAGTCTCAGTCGCTAGGCAGTGCCGCCTGCCGCGTCAACCGCCAGTCTTGGCTTTGCGGCAATCGGTTCTATGTCGGAGCCAACCATCCACAGTTTCGACACTTAGAGAGGCGAGCCATGATCCGCGACGACATCAAGCAAGCGACGATCACATCGATGAAGGCCGGCGACAAGGAGCGCACCGCCGCGCTCCGCCTGATCTCCGCCAAGATCAAGGACCGCGACATCGAGCAGCGTACCAGCAGCAAGGAGGTGCCGGACGACGAGCTGGTCAACGGCGTGCTGCAGAAAATGGCCAAGCAGCGGCGCGAATCGATCGAAATGTTTGTCGATGGCGGGCGCGTTGAACTCGCGGACAAGGAGCGCGCCGAGCTGGCGGTGAGCGAGGAATTCCTGCCTCCCACGATGAGCGAGGAAGAAATGCGCGCCGCGATCGCCGAGGCGAAGGCGAGCACCGGCGCCGAATCGGTCAAGGACATGGGCAAGGTCATGGCGGAACTGAAGGCGCGGCACGGGGCATCGCTCGACATGAGCAAGGCAGGGCCGATGGTGAAGCAGAGCCTGGGCTGATCTTCGGCGCGAATGCTTGCACAGCCCTTCCACAAGCGGGGCGGCGCTGCACTTGAATAGCGTGCGAGGGCCGCGCAAGGATGGCGCATGGCGCTCTCCCCCCAATGGCTCGACGAATTGCGGATGCGGACGACGCTGTCGGCGCTGATCGGGACCAGCGTACGGCTGACCAAGGCAGGGCGCGAGTTCAAGGCCTGCTGCCCGTTCCACGACGAGAAGACGCCTAGCTTCACCGTCAACGACGCCAAGGGCTTCTATCACTGCTTCGGCTGCGGCGCGCATGGCGACGCTATCCGCTGGATGACCGATCAGCGCGGCATGCAGTTCATGGACGCGGTCAAGGAACTTGCGGCGGCGGCCGGGATGGAAGTCCCCGCCCCGGACCCCCAATCCGCTCGCCGGGCTGAGAAGCGCGCTACGCTTATCGATGTTACGGAGGCGGCGCAGGAATGGTTCGTCGCCAATCTGCGCGGGGCGGACGGCGCGGCGGCGCGTGCCTATCTCGACAAGCGCGGCTTTTCGCCCGCGATCATGCGCGATTTCGGCTTTGGCTACGCGCCCGACAGCAAGCAGGCGCTCAAGAGCGCGCTGGGCCACTTCGACGAGGCGATGCTGGTCGAAGCGGGGATGCGGATCGAGACGGAAGAGCGCGAAACCTACGACCGCTTCCGCGACCGGCTGATGCTGCCGATCCAGGATGCGCGCGGACGGGTGATCGCGTTCGGGGGACGCATCCTGCACGCGCGCGAGGGCGTGGCGAAGTATCTCAACTCGCCGGACACGCCTTTGTTCGACAAGGGGCGCACGCTCTACAATCTGCATCGCGCCGCGCCCGCCTCGCGCCAGTCGGGCCGAATGGTGGTGGTCGAAGGCTATATGGACGTGATTGCGCTGGCCGACGCAGGGATCGGCGAAGCCGTTGCTCCCATGGGAACCGCGCTGACCGAACAGCAGATCGAACTGCTCTGGCGCCATGTCGAACGCCCCATCCTGTGCTTCGACGGCGATGCGGCGGGACAGCGTGCCGCGATGCGCGCCGTAACCCGCGCCCTGCCCCTGCTGCGCCCGTCGCACTCGCTGGCGATCGCGCGGCTACCAGCGGGGCTCGATCCCGACGATCTGATCGGGCAGCGCGGACGCGAGGCGATGGAGGGTGTGCTCGCCGAGCCCGCAAGCCTGCTCGATACGCTGTGGACGTTCGAGCGCGACGCGCAGCCGCTCGATTCGCCGGAAGCCAAGGCCGGGCTCAAGGCGCGGCTGATCGAGCAAGTGGAGACGATCCAGCATCCGGATATTCGCGCGCTCTACCGGCGCGAACTGCTCCAGCGCTTTTCCGATTATGCCTTCCCTCCTCGCCCGAAGCGCGAATGGAAGAGCGCTGCGCGCGGCGGCGACAGGTTCAAGCCCGTAATGCCCCAGCTTTCGCCGCAGGCGGCCGCCCGGCTTCGCGGGGCGGTGTCGGGCGGCGCGCGCAAC
>JBBSMH010000284.1:0-2640 GCA_038233275.1 Sphingomonadales bacterium
AATTGGCGGTGCTCGCCGCGCTCGCCGCCCATATGGCGGTCAAGAAGGGTCTGATGAGCCGCGAAGAGGAGCAGGAAGTGGTCGCACACCTGCTCGAAGCGCCTGCCTGCCTCAACGCCGCGCTCGATCACGACGACGACATCGCGGCGATGGCGCACCTTATCGCCCCGGCGCGCGACGTGCTCTACCTCGGCCGCGGACCGGACTTCCCGCTCGCGCTCGAGGGAGCGCTCAAGCTCAAAGAAATCAGCTACATCCACGCCGAGGGCTATGCCTCAGGCGAAATGAAACACGGGCCGATCGCGCTCATCGACGACCAGGTGCCGGTTATCACTATCGCCCCTTCGGGTCCGCTGTTCGAAAAAACCGTTTCGAACATGGAAGAGGTGCGCGCCCGCGGCGGCCGGATCGTGCTCATTTCCGATCGCAAGGGGCTGGAGGAAGCGGGCGAAGGGTGCATGGCGACGATCGAAATGCCACGCGTCCACCCGCTGATCTCGCCAATCGTTTACGCCATCCCCGTGCAATTGCTCGCCTATCATGTTGCCTGCGTGAAGGGCACGGATGTCGACCAGCCGCGCAACCTCGCCAAGTCGGTAACCGTGGAGTGATTGCGAGACGCCAGAGAATTGGCCGGGCTCGACTAAAGAGCGAATTTCTGAAGAGCTTTACCCCGCCATAACCTTTGCCGTGTACTCGCATGTGTGTGAGTGGACATCTGCCTACCGGTCCCGAGCGATCGGGCGAACCTTCGCTGCGCGTCGTGCTGGGTTTGGCAGACCTCGACGCGGGCGACTGGGCACGGGTTCACGGGGCACAATACGCGCAGATCGGCCAACGCCGGCTCATGCGGATCCTGATCGCAGCTGCCGGCATCTTGCTGGCGTGGTTCCTCTTTTCGGACAATGTTCCGGCTCTGGTGCTTGGCGGCTGGACGCTAGCAGTGGCGGCCGCGACCGCGGACGGCGCTTACCTGGACCTGATGCTGGCGACGACCGATCAGAACAGCTTCACGCGTCGCCAGATCAATCGCCACACGCTGAATGCGCTGGCCAAGGGCTTCGTGTGGGCAATGCCGCTCCTGATTTTCGCCCCCACCGCTTCACCGGGTTCGGCCGGCATCATGTGGGCCTTTCTGGCGATGGTAATGGTCGCGACGGGCATTTCGCGCTTCAGCGCCCCGCTGGCAACGCTCGCCAACTATTGCGTCATCGGGCTTGGATCAACGGCGGGACTGGCCCTGTCGGGAGAATATATTCTTGCGATCATGGCGCTGGTCACCACCTTTTTCGCCGCCATGGGAGCGGTGGAGAGTGCGCGGGCGGCCTTCCACGCGCAGATCGCGGAGCGCGGCATTTCCGAAAAAAGCGAGGTCGTTTCGCTCTTGCTCCGCGAATACGAAGACGGCGGAGCGGACTGGCTGTTCCAGCTCGACACCAATCGCCGCCTGCGGTCGGTTTCCCCGCGGCTCGCCTTCTCGCTGGGCAGAGACCTGTCCGAAATCGAGGGCAAAAGCTTCCTCCATCTGATTTCGGGTGACGGCTGGGAAACGGGCAAGTTCCCCCCCAGCCTCCATGAGCTGGCCAACAAGCTCAAAAACCGAGAGAACTTCTCGAACCTCATCGTTCAGGTCGATATCAAGGGCGAGCGACGCTGGTGGGAGCTTTCGGGCACACCGATGCTTGACGAGAACGGCAAATACACCGGTTTCCGCGGGGTCGGCTCGGATGTCACCGCGCAGCGCGAATCGGCCGAAAAGATCGCCTATCTCGCCCGCGATGACACGCTCACCTCGCTGCCCAACCGATTGATGCTCAACGAGGCACTTGGAGAAGCGCTCAAATATGCCGAGCAATGGCGCACTCGCTGCGCCTTCCTGATGATCGATCTCGACCGGTTCAAGGCGGTCAATGATTCGCTGGGGCACCTCGTCGGCGACGAACTTCTCGCTCAGGTCGCCGCGCGGCTCAAGGAACTGATGAGTGAAAACGAGCTGTGCGGACGGTTGGGCGGCGATGAATTCGGGATAGTCATACGCGACGCATCGAACAGGGCTCGGATCGATGAGGTGGCCCGCGCGGTGATCGATCAGCTTTCCGAACCCTACAAGGTCGAGAACCAGATTCTCTACGTCGGGGCAAGCGTGGGTTCGGCCATCGGGCCGCGCGACGGGCGTACCGTCGAGGAACTGATGCGCAATTCCGACCTGTCGCTCTATCGCGCGAAGGACTTGGGCGGCGGCGAGCATTGCGAATACGAGCCCTCGCTCCACGCCTCCGCCGAAGAGCGCCGCCAGCTGGAATTCTCGCTGCGCAGCGCGCTCAAGAACGAGGAGCTCCTGCTGCATTATCAGCCGGTGGTCGATTCGAAGACCGAGGAGCTGGTCAGTTTCGAAGCACTTGTGCGCTGGAACAGCGCGGAACACGGGTTCATCAGCCCGGCCAAGTTCATCCCGCTGGCGGAGGATACACGTCTGATCGTGCCGATCGGCGAATGGGTGATGCAGCAGGCGTGCGAAGAGGCCGTCCGATGGCCCGAGTACGTCAAGGTCAACGTCAACGTCTCGCCCGAGCAGCTCATGGAGCCCGACTGGGTGACCACGGTTGTGCGTGCGCTGTCGCAGAGCGGGCTCGCGCCCGA
>JBBSMH010000285.1:0-2614 GCA_038233275.1 Sphingomonadales bacterium
AGGAGAAGAACGGAGATGAGGATCTTTTTTCCGGTGCTCATGCACCGCGTCTAAACGCGCACCGCCCTTGCGGCAACGGCCTAGCGGCCTAGATTGTCAGCCATGTACGATTTCAAGCCCGCGGTCAGCGCCTCCAAATCCGAACTTTATGCCGACCTGCTTGCGGCCGCCGATGCGCTGACGGCGGATGAGCCCGACGCCGTCGCCAATATGGCCAATGTCGCCGCGCTGCTGTGGGAGTTCCTGCCGGAGGTAAACTGGACAGGCTTTTATCGCATGATCGGCGGCGAGCTGGTGCTGGGACCCTTCGTCGGTCGGCCCGCCTGCATCCGTATCGCCCTGGGCGACGGCGTCTGCGGAGCGGCGGCTGAAAGCGGAGAAACGCAGTTGGTGGAGGATGTCCATACCTTCCCCGGTCATATCGCCTGCGATGCCGGTACCCGCTCGGAACTGGTGGTGCCGATAACGCGGGAAGGCGCCGTGATTGCCGTGATCGATCTGGACAGTCCGGCGATCGCCCGCTTCGACGAGGCCGACGCGAGGGGTATCGAAGCGCTGGCCGCCATGCTCTCCGGGCGGATCTGAGCGGTTTTGAAACTGCCCCGGCGCGGGACGCGGCTGCGTTTGCGTTTTTGTCCGGAACCCGCCCTCGTGCTACCGGTTTTCGGAAAGGGACGCCTTTGCACAGTCCCGGTGGCGCGAGGTATAGCATGGTTGGCGTGAAATCGATTCTCGGCTTGAGTGCGGCCGCTGCAGCGGCGGCGATGTTCTGCACCCCCGCTTCGGCGCAGCAGATCTATTATGAGGACGGCGATTATCTCTACGCAGTCGCCGCTCCTCCCGGTATGCAGGACGACGTGGTCACGCAGACGGTCGTTTCCCCCGTGGCCGGCTATCCCACCGCGCAGCGAGTCATTCCGGCCCGGACCGCGCCGGTAGCGCAGGTGGGGACCGTCCCGGTCATCGTGCCTCCGGCCACGGGCTATGGTTATCGTACCCCCGAATATCCCGTGAATTACTCCGCGCCTGCCTACGCAGCCTATCCTGCCGCGCGGAGCATTCCCGCGCGGTACGGCGCGCCAGGCCATCTCCCGAACGGGGCGCAACTGGTCGAGTTCGATCGGCAGACGTGGCTCGACGAATGCAACTACCGGATCGCGCAATATGACGAGCATGATCGCGGGCGGGTGATCGGGGCGCTGCTCGGTACTCTCGCTGGCGGGATAGCCGGGAACCGGATCGCGGATGGGGACCGGCTGGCCGGAACGCTAGCAGGTGCAGGAGTCGGCGCGCTTGCCGGCGGGCTCGTGGGCGATGCGATCGACGACCGCCATGATGCCGCCTACGCCTATGACCGCGATTATTGTGCGGCCTATCTGGACGATTATATGGCGTGGGCGAGCGCCGACGCGGCAACGTTCACCTATGTTCCCAGTCAGCAATACATGCTGGTTCCCGTTACCGTGCAGGTCGCGCAAGAGGCGGTCTATCGCGAGTACATTGCTCCGCCTCGATGAGCGCGGGTTTGTAGAAATTAGAAAGCTGAGGCGCGACTAGTCGCGCCGCGCAACTTTTGCCAAACCGCCCCTTGCTCCTGCCAGCTCGCCAGTATTCGCCGCCTCCTGCGCTACCAGATGGGGCAGACAGACAATGTCCGATCCCTCTGTGCGCTCCTCGATCCCAATCAGCTGTGCCTTGCATTGGGTGGCGCCGCTTTGGGCGAGCAATTCGCCGTCGTCGCTGGCGGCGTTTATTTCGACCAGACCCCCGAAGCCAATCAGAGTAGTTTCGCCCGAAGGGTTCATGGTCACTCTCGCCCCTGCGGCGATCGGCTCACCCTCTGGGGAAACGAGGCGGAACATTCTAGGTGAGAAGCGGATCACGTCGAGTTCGACCAGGCCCACCGCGCGACGCGGAACCACCACCCGCTGATAGGTGCTGCGGGCCAGGGCGTCGTAAGGCAGCTTGTCCGGATCGACATCGATGCTGATCGGCACCTGCTCGGGCACATTTTCGATCAGCAGCAGCCCGCCACGGCTCGTCACGCCCGCCTCCCTGTTCTCGCGCATCACGGTGACCCCATCGACATCGCCAGTGAGGACGAGCGCGTATGCACCGCCCGTCTGCTTGCGGGCGAACAGCGCACCCTTGGCAAATAGCAGGGAACCACGGGCATTCGCGCGCGCGCCGATGCGACCGTTGACCTCCTCTACCTGGCCTTCGACACGGGCGAACGCGAGTTGCTTCGACAGGCCACCCGCGAAGCGATGGAAGTACGGATCGGCGTTGGCTTCGATCGAATAGCCGAGATCGCCTTCCTCGGTGTCGAATTTGCGGTATGACGCCGCTCCGGAGACCCGATTTCGGTTGATGTTCGCCGAGAGCTGCGCGCTTTTTCCGCCCCCGAATTGCATCGACACGCCCAGGAACCCGCTCACGGCCTTATCCCGGCCGCCCCGGTACCCTGCGCTCGCGAACACATCGAAGCGATCGAACACCCGCGTACGAACCGACAGATCGGCGATATCGCGCCTCAGCTCGGCATCGGGAGAACGGGGATCGAAACGCAACTGCTGGCGTGCAGCCGAGAGCTGGATTCGACTGTTTTCAGCGA
>JBBSMH010000286.1:0-2609 GCA_038233275.1 Sphingomonadales bacterium
CCCGAAGTCCAGGTCGCGATCCTCACCGAGCGGATCAGGAACCTCACCGAGCATTTCAAGACGCATCACAAGGACAACCATTCGCGTCGCGGGCTGCTCATGATGGTCAACAAGCGCCGCAGCCTGCTCGCCTATCTCAAGCAGAAGGACGTCGAGCGGTACAATGCGCTGATCCAGAAGCTGGGTCTCAGAAAATAAGAGTCTCGCAGGAAGGCGGCTCCCAAGAGCCGCCTTTCTAGCATTCGGCATCCTTCGCAATTCGGTGAAGGGGCCTTGGGGCCAAGACAGGCTCCGCACCGGACCGGGACGGCTACCCCGGAAATTGAGAGGCCCCGTGGCGCAATATGGCGCATGGGATCAGAAGGAAAATCAATGTTCGACACCAAAACCGTATCGCTGGAGTGGGGCGGAAAGACCCTCACTCTGGAAACCGGCCACATCGCCCGTCAGGCCGACGGCGCCGTGCTGGCCACCTATGGCGAAACCGTGGTGCTGTGCGCCGTTACCGCCGCACGCAGCGTGAAGGAAGGGCAGGACTTCTTCCCGCTCACCGTCCACTACCAGGAAAAATTTTCCGCCGCGGGTCGTATCCCTGGCGGCTTCTTCAAGCGCGAAGGCCGCGCGACCGAGAAGGAAACGCTCACCTCCCGCCTGATCGACCGCCCGCTGCGGCCGCTGTTTCCGGAAGGTTTCTATAACGAGATCAACGTGATCGCGCAGGTCCTGTCCTATGACGGCGAGACCGAGCCCGATATCGTCGCGATGATCGCAGCCTCGGCCGCGCTGACGCTGTCAGGCTTGCCTTTCATGGGACCGATCGGCGCCGCGCGCGTCGGTTTCAAGAACGGCGAATACGTCCTCAACCCTAGCCTCGAAGACGCGCTCGGCGAAGACGGCCGTCTCGACCTCGTGGTCGCGGGTACGCAGGACGCGGTGATGATGGTCGAATCGGACGCCAAGGAGCTGACCGAGGAAGAGATGCTCGGCGCCGTCATGTTCGCGCATGAGGAAAGCCGTAAGGTCATCGGCGCAACCATCGATCTGGCCGAACAGGCTGCCAAGGACCCGTGGGATCTCGACCCGGTCGAAGACAATTCGGGCACCATCGAGGAATTGCGCGGGCTGATCGGCGACGATCTCGCGAAAGCTTACAAGATCACCGACAAGGGCGATCGCCGCGATGCGATCAATGCCGCGCGCGAAAAGGCGCGCAAGCATTACGAGAGCCTCGATCACGACGATCCGGCTGAATATCTCGGCAAGCTGAAGCTGGTGAAGAAGCTCGAAAGCGACGTCGTTCGCAAGTCGATCCTCAAGGACGGCACGCGGATCGACGGTCGCAAGGTCGATCAGGTCCGCCCGATCGAGGCGATGGTCGGCCTCTTGCCGCGCACCCACGGCTCCGCGCTGTTCACTCGCGGCGAGACGCAGGCGATCTGCACGGTCACGCTGGGCACCAAGGATGCCGAGCAGATGATCGATGGGCTCGAAGGCCTCTCCTACAGCAACTTCATGCTGCACTATAACTTCCCGCCCTATTCGGTCGGCGAAGTGGGGCGCTTCGGCTTCACGAGCCGCCGCGAAACGGGCCACGGCAAGCTTGCCTGGCGCGCGCTGCACCCGGTGCTGCCGTCGAAGGAGGACTTCCCCTACACCATCCGCATCCTATCCGACATTACCGAATCCAACGGCTCGAGCTCGATGGCGACCGTGTGCGGCGGCTGCCTGGCGATGATGGACGCGGGCGTGCCGATCGCGCGCCCGGTTTCCGGCATTGCGATGGGCCTCATCCTGGAAGGTGACGAATTCACCGTGCTCAGCGACATTCTCGGCGACGAGGACCATCTGGGCGACATGGACTTCAAGGTGGCGGGCTCCGAAGCGGGCATCACCAGCCTCCAGATGGACATCAAGGTTGCGGGGATCACGCGCGAGATCATGAGCAAGGCGCTCGAGCAGGCGAAAGCCGGCCGCGCGCATATCCTGGGTGAAATGACCAAGGCGCTGGGCTCTGCCCGCGGCGAGGTTTCCCGTCATGCTCCGCGCATCGAGACGATGCAGATCGACAAGACGAAGATTCGTGACGTCATCGGCACGGGCGGCAAGGTCATCCGCGAGATCGTCGCCGAAACCGGCGCCAAGGTCGATATCGACGACGAGGGCGTGATCAAGATCAGCTCCTCCGACCCGGATCAGATCGAGGCGGCGCGCAAGTGGATTGAAGGCATCGTCGAAGAAGCGGAAGTCGGCAAGGTCTACACCGGCAAGGTGGTCAACATTGTCGACTTTGGCGCTTTCGTGAACTTCATGGGTGGCAAGGACGGGCTCGTCCACGTCTCCGAGATGAAGAACGAGCGCGTCGAGAAGCCGACCGATGTCGTGTCGGAAGGCCAGGAAGTGAAGGTCAAGGTGCTCGAGATCGATCAGCGCGGCAAGGTCCGCCTGTCGATGCGGGTGGTCGATCAGGAAACCGGCGAAGAGCTGGAGGACACCCGTCCGCCGCGCGAACCGCGCGGTGACCGGGGCGATCGCGGCCCGCGTGGCGGCGGCGGCGGCGGCGGCGATCGGCGCGGCGGCCGCGGTGGGCGCGGCGGGGGCGACGGCGACCG
>JBBSMH010000287.1:0-2571 GCA_038233275.1 Sphingomonadales bacterium
CTCGATCGCCAAGAAATACACCAACCGCGGCCTGCAGTTCCTCGACCTGATCCAGGAGGGCAACATCGGCCTGATGAAGGCGGTCGACACGTTCGAGTACCGCCGCGGCTACAAGTTCTCGACCTACGCCACCTGGTGGATCCGCCAGGCGATCACCCGCTCGATCGCCGATCAGGCGCGGACCATCCGCATCCCGGTGCACATGATCGAGACGATCAACAAGCTGGTGCGCACCGGCCGGCAGATGCTCCACGAGATCGGCCGCGAGCCCACCCCCGAGGAGCTGGCCGAGAAGCTCCAGATGCCGCTCGAAAAGGTCCGCAAGGTGATGAAGATCGCCAAGGAGCCGATCAGCCTCGAGACACCGATCGGCGACGAGGAGGATTCGCACCTCGGCGATTTCATCGAGGACAAGAATGCCATCATCCCCGTCGATGCCGCGATCCAGGCGAACCTCAAGGAAACGGTCACCCGCGTCCTCGCCAGCCTGACTCCGCGCGAGGAGCGGGTGCTGCGCATGCGCTTCGGCATCGGGATGAACACCGATCACACGCTGGAGGAAGTGGGGCAACAATTCTCCGTCACCCGCGAACGTATCCGGCAGATAGAGGCCAAGGCGCTGAGAAAGCTCAAGCACCCGAGCCGTTCACGGAAGATGCGCAGCTTTCTGGATCAGTAAGCGAACAATCCTGGGAGGGTCGTTTGAAGAGCAAATTGTACATCCGCGCCTGCGCGGTCGCGCTGGCGCTGGGGATCGCACCGACCGCGCCGGCGAATGGACAGGCGACGTTAGAAGCGGCACCGAATCAGGACGCCGAAAAGCTTGCAATCGCGCATGAGATTGTCGATCGCGGGTTCCCCGCAGGTTCGCGCGAGGCCATGTTTTTCGGGACGATGGATCAGATGGTCCATCAGATGCGCAGCGGCATGCAGCGCAATTTGCCGGAGATGGATTCCGGCGCCGAGCAAGTTCTCGACGAATGGTTGGCCGAATGGATCGGCACTGCCAAAGGCATTCTTCGTCAGCACTCCAGCCAGAGTTAGTCGCATCCCGCGGGGGTGAGCCGGGAAGCTGCGGCTTTCAAAATTGTTTCACGGTCCCTATGAGCAACGCCATGCGTATCGCCATTGCTTCCGACCATGCCGCGCTCGAATTGAAATCTCAGCTCCGCGAGTGGCTTATCGAAGAGGGACATGACGTGGCCGACCTCGGCCCCGACACTGCGGACAGCGTCGACTACCCCGATTACGGCTACAAGCTTGCCGAGGTCGTTGCCGAAGGTACTGCCGAGCGCGGAATTGCGCTGTGCGGATCGGGGATCGGCATTTCGATTTCGGTCAACCGTCATCCCGACATGCGCTGCGCGCTGGTGTCCGAACCGCTCTCCGCCAGTCTGGCGCGCGAACATAATGACGCCAACTGTCTGGCGATCGGTGCGCGACTGACGGGGATCGAGATGGCCAAGGTATGCGTCACGGCTTTCCTTGCCACCGATTTTGGAGGAGATCGTCACGCGCGGCGCGTCGCCAAGCTATCCAACCCGCCCTTCACCGACGACAGGATCGAGCCCCACCAATGAGCGCTGCCGCCGCCCCCGATCGCGCAAACGATACGATCCCGATCGACGGATTCTGGACCGATACGCTCGCCCATTCCGACCCGCAGATTGCCCATGCCATCCGCGACGAGCTCGAGCGCCAGCGCGACAAGATCGAGCTGATCGCCAGCGAGAACATTGCCAGCCGCGCCGTTCTGGAAGCGGCGGGAAGCGTCTTCACCAACAAATACGCCGAGGGCTATCCGGGCAAGCGCTATTACGGCGGCTGCGAGCATGCCGATGTGGTGGAGACGCTCGCCATAGAGCGGGCAAAGAAGCTGTTCGGCTGCGCCTTCGCCAACGTCCAGCCCAATTCGGGTTCGCAGATGAACCAGGCGGTGTTCCTCGCGCTGCTGGAACCTGACGACACCTTCATGGGGCTCGATCTCAACGCGGGCGGCCACCTCACCCACGGATCGCCGGTCAACATGAGCGGCAAATGGTTCAACCCCGTCGCCTATGGCGTGCGCCAGGACGACGAGCTGATCGACATGGACGTGGTGATGGCCACCGCGAAGGAGCACCGGCCCAAGCTCATCATTGCTGGCGGCACCGCCTATTCGCGCGTGTGGGACTGGGAAGGTTTCCGCCGCGTGGCAGACGAAGTGGGCGCCCATCTCCTCGTCGACATGAGCCACATCGCCGGGCTGGTCGCGGGCGGAGCGCACCCATCGCCCATCCCGCACGCACATGTCGTCACCACCACCACCCATAAGAGTCTGCGCGGCCCCCGCTCGGGCGTGATCCTGTGGAGCGACGAAGAGTTGACCAAACCGCTCAACATGGCGGTTTTCCCGGGTTTGCAGGGCGGCCCGCTGATGCACATCGTCGCCGCCAAGGCAGTCGCCTTCAACGAGGCACTGCGGCCCGAGTTCAAGACCTACGCCCACCGCGTCGTAGAGAACGCTCGCGCGCTCGCTGCGAGTTTGGAGGAGAAGGGCTTGCGAATCGTTTCCGGCGGAACGGACAATCA
>JBBSMH010000288.1:0-2565 GCA_038233275.1 Sphingomonadales bacterium
CTAGATCCGCCGCGTCAGTATGGCCCAGGCGGACAGCAGGTTGAACACAGTGTAAGCGCCATAACCCCAGCGGAAGCCCGAATAGCCATTCGCGACAAGCAGCATCGCGGCAAGCAGGACGATGAATTCCGCCACCAGCGGCATGCGCCCGCTCCAGGCGCGCAGCACCCGCGGGAGCTGGTCGAGAATCGGATGGCGGCTTTCCAACACCGCCTTGTTGGCCGCGAAATTGATTATCCCGGCAAGGAAGATCAGGACGAGTGCCATCATTGCCCGGTTGATTGCACAGCATTCGCCGGATGCCAAATACCGTTCGTCGGGCCGGGCGAAACACTGGTCCATATTAGCCCGACGCCGGTCGAACCGCGCGTGCAACTACGTTTGTAATCGAGCAATTGTCGATCTGCGGCGCGGGTCCACCCAGTCCCCCTACCCGGTCATTCTCGACCAAAGGACCCGGCCGCAACCGAGGAGAACCATAATGAAAACTGCCCTCATCGCCCTCGCCGCGACCAGTCTGGTGTTCGGCGCGATGCCCGCCAGCGCCGGCCCCGCCGGACACTCCCAGGTCACGGTCGACTACGAAGACCTCAATCTGAGCAGCGAGAAAGGCGCCGAGCGTCTCGGACGCCGCATCGAAAACGCTGCGCGCCACGCTTGCGGCGTTGGCGAAGCGCGTACCGGTACCCGGCTCAATTCCGCCGAAGCGCGCCGCTGCGTCATCCAGGCCAAGGCCCAGGTCGAAGCACAATTCGCAGCTGTCGTAGAACAGCAGCGTCTGGGCGGCTGAACCCCCAGCCTCAGTCCCTTCACCCCGGCCGAACGCAGTCCCCGGCCGGGGTTTTTCTTTGCACGCAATCGTGGGAGCCTAACGGCCGGCCATTGCCTTGACCTGGGGCAGATAGGTCCGCCCGATCCGTAGCGCCTCCTCGTCGTCGAGTTCGATCGACCAGACCCCCAGCCCGTCATGACGAAGTCCCTTGATCCGGTCCTTGCGCAGGATTGTCGATCGGTGGATGCGGATGAATTTCGACGGGTCGAGCCGCCTTTCGAGCCCCGCGATGGTCTGGAGCAAGAGATAGGTCCGCCACCCTTCGCCATCGCTGACATAGAGCCGCACATAGTCGCGCTCCGCGTCGATTCGGCCCACCTGCGAGGTTTCGATACGGATCAGTTCCGAACGATGCGGGATCCACAATTCCTCGAGCCATTCGCTTGCGGGCGTCTGGGGGGCCTCGCGCCGCGCGACCGCGCGCTGGATCGCGCGTTCGAGCCGGTCGTGCTTGACCGGCTTGAGGACGTAATCGACCGCATCGAGATCGAAAGCCTCGACCGCGAAATTGTCATGTGCCGTGACGAACACCACCGCCGGACGGTTCTCTTTCTTGGCCAGCTTGCGCGCCACCGACAGGCCGTCGAGCTCGGGCATGGTCATGTCGAGCAGGATAAGATCGGGACCGAGGGCTTCGCATAGGCGGAGAGCAGCGGCGCCGTCGCTGGCTGTGCCCACGACGGAAAGCTCGTCCATTTTCGCGCACAGAACCTGCATCCGCTCCACCGCAAGCGGCTCGTCGTCGACGATCAGCGTGCGCAGTCTGCCGTTTGCATCCTCAGCCATGGCGCACCAGCGGAAGCCTGAGTTCGGTCTCGTAGCCGTCGATTGCGGGCCCTGAAGCGATGCTGGCCGCATCCCCGAAGCGCGCCTGCAACCGGTCGCGAACATTGGCGAGGCCGATGCCGAAGCCGTTGGCGCGCACGGGCTGCGCCGACACCCCTTCACCGGGTCCATTGTCCGCCACGGTAAGCACCAGACGACCATATTCCTCTCGCGCCGAAATCGCGATGGTCACCGGCTTGTTGCTCGCCGACACGCCGTATTTGACCGAATTTTCGACCAGCGGCTGAAGGATCATTCCCGGAACCCGGCAATTGGCCAGCGCATCTGGCAGATCGAACACCACGCGCAGCCGTTTGGGGAAGCGCACCGCCTCGATCTCCAGATAATGGCGCTGGAGATCGAATTCGTCGTCGAGAGCGACGTCGGCGGTGGGGTCCTCGGTCAAACTATGACGATAAAAGCTCGCTATCGCCTGGATCATTTCCTCGGCCTGTTGAACCTTCCCGGTCATCACCATGGCGGAAAGCGAGTTCAGCGTGTTGAAAAGAAAATGCGGATTGACCTGGAACCGCAGCGAGCGAAGCTCGGCGGCCTTGGCGGCATTGCGAAATTCTCCCGCCCTTCGCTCCGCTGCGCGTACCTTGGAAACCGCCACCAGCGCGAAATAGAGCGAGGCCCATGCCAGCAGAAGGAAATAGTGGCCGAAGGCGGTATCGACGGTGCGTTTCCAGCGGTCGGCGCCAGTCGGGGCAGGCTCGAGCACGATCGTCGCGGTCGCGCCGCTATCGTCGTTGACTACCGGCAGGCCTTGATAATCTTGTGCCTGCGAGAGCGGGACCTGTGCCGTAAGATTGCCCTGTTCGTCGCGTTCGATGACCATGCCACGCTCCCTGCCGGCGGCTTGTTCCTCAGCGGCTTGGAGATCGGCGAACATCCACTGGTTTATC
>JBBSMH010000289.1:0-2564 GCA_038233275.1 Sphingomonadales bacterium
GTGGCGATTCTGACCACGCTGGGCATTCTTGTGAGCCTGGTTTTCGAAACGATCCGCTTCTTCGGCATGGTGTCCCCGATCGACTTCCTGTTCGGCAGCTTCTGGGGGCCCGATCCGATGTCCAACCCCGAAAGCCCCGACGCCAGTCGATATGGCGCGATCCCGCTGTTCTGGGGGACGATCTACATCGGCGCGATCATCGCCATGATCGTTGCCATCCCCCTCGGGCTGATGAGCGCAATCTACCTCACGCAATATGCCGATCCGCGGCTGCGGGCGTGGGTCAAGCCCGCGCTCGAAATTCTCGCGGGCGTGCCGACCGTGGTCTACGGCTATTTCGCCGCGTTGACGGTCGCACCCGCCATCCGCGACCTCGCGCTGGACCTCGGCGCATCGAACCCCTCGAGCGAAAGCGCGCTGGCCGCGGGGCTGGTGATGGGGGTGATGATCATTCCCTTCGTCTCCTCGATGGCGGATGACAGCATCGCCGCCGTACCGCAGGCGATGCGCGACGGCAGCCTGGCGATGGGCGCGACCAGGTCGGAGACGATCAAGCGCGTTCTCATTCCTGCCGCCCTTCCCGGCATCGTGGCCGGCATCATGCTGGCAATCAGCCGTGCGATCGGCGAAACGATGATCGTCGTGATGGCGGCTTCGACCGCCGCCAATCTGACGGCCAATCCGCTCGAGGCGATGACAACGGTGACGGTCCAGATCGTCGCCATGCTTACCGGCGAGGGCAGCTTCGATCATCCCGCTACGCTCAGCGCCTTCGCACTGGGATTTGTCCTGTTCATGGTGACCCTGGGGCTCAATTTCATCGCCCTGCGCGTGGTCAGGAGGTTCCGCGAAGCCTATGAGTGAGCAGACCCCCTCAATGTCAGCCCCCACCCGCACCCCGACGTTCGAAAAGCGCCTCAAGCGGCGCTACGCGGCGGAGCGACGTTTCCGGTGGCTCGGCATGTCCGCGATAGGTTTCTCGGTACTGGTACTTGCCTTCCTGCTGGTGAGCATGACGATCAACGGGTTCGGCGGCTTCCAGCGCGTCGAGATGAATGTGCCGATTGATTTTGCCGACGCGGGCATTGCCGCAGATCCAATGACGATGGCGCAGCCGGGCGCGGTGCAGGCGCTCGAGGCTCAGGGTCTGCCGGCGGTGGTCGAATTCTATGCCGGGCGTGCCTTGGGAGAGGAAGCGGCGGCCGAACTCGGCAGCGAGGCTTGGCGCGATGTCGCGCAAGCGATCATCGAAGACCCATCGATCCTGCGCCGCGAAGCGACCTTTGCTCTCCCCGCCAGCGCGCATCTCGCCGCAGGCTATTCCGGCGAAGGCTCGCAGGAAATGCAGCTTCTCGCGGCGCGCTTGGCCGAAGTCGACCTGTTGGAAAAGAATTTCGATACCGGCTTCCTGAGCCGCGCCGACGCCACCAATCCCCAACAGGTCGGCATCTGGAGCGCGCTAAAAGGCTCGATCCTCACGATGATCGTCACCCTTCTGCTGGCCTTCCCCATCGGCGTGCTCGCCGCACTCTATCTCGAGGAATATGCGCCGAAGAACCGGTGGACGGATGTGATCGAGGTGTCGATCAACAACCTCGCCGCGGTTCCTTCGATCATCTTCGGTCTCCTCGGACTCGCGGTCTTCCTGTGGATGTTCCCGAGCATGCGCTCCGCGCCCCTGATCGGCGGCATGACGCTGGCGCTGATGACCATGCCGGTGATCGTGATATCGGGCCGGAACGCGATCAAGGCCGTTCCGCCGAGCATTCGGGACGGTGCGCTCGCAATCGGCGCATCGCCCGTCCAGGTCGCCTTCCATCACGTGCTGCCGCTTGCCCTGCCCGGCATTCTCACCGGCACGATCATCGGGATGGCGCGCGCGCTCGGCGAGACCGCGCCGCTCCTGCTGATCGGCATGCGCGCTTTCGTCGCTACCCCGCCCGACGGCTTCACCTCGCCCGCCACCGTCCTTCCGGTGCAGATCTTCCTGTGGTCGGACGAGATCGACCGGGGCTTCGTCGAGCGAACCTCGGCGGCGATTATCGTGCTATTGCTGTTCCTGCTGCTTATGAACGGCCTCGCCATCTACCTGCGCAACAAATTCGAGAAGTCCTGGTGACCGTAGTCCATTCCAATCTGCAAGATACCGACGCCAAGATGAGCGCTCGCGACGTTTCCGTGTTTTACGGGGACAAGAAAGCGATCGACGATGTCTCGATCGACATCCCGACGAAATATGTGACCGCCTTCATCGGCCCTTCGGGGTGCGGCAAATCGACCTTCCTGCGCACGCTCAATCGCATGAACGACACGATCCCCAGCGCGCGGGTCGAGGGGCTGATCACGCTCGATGGGGAGGATGTCTACAATCCCCGTCTCGACGTGGTGCAACTGCGCGCACGTGTCGGGATGGTGTTCCAGAAACCCAACCCCTTCCCCAAGTCGATTTACGAAAACGTCGCCTACGGCCCCAAGATACACGGCTTGGCCGAAGGCAAGGAGGAGCTCGACGCGGTGGTGGAGCGCTCGCTCAGGCGCGCCGGACTGTGGGAAGAGGTCAAGGA
>JBBSMH010000290.1:0-2548 GCA_038233275.1 Sphingomonadales bacterium
AAACACAATCGTCGCGCTCGAAAAATCGGGCCGCATGCTGAGCCGCGTAGGCGCGGTCTTCTTTGCGCTCACCGGATCGAACACCACCGACCGGCTGGACGAGATCAATACCGAGATCAGCCCTCGCCTGTCCGCGCATTCGGACAGCATCACGCTGAACCCGGAGCTCTTCGCGCGGGTCAAGGCCGTCTACGACAATCGCGCGGCGATGAGCATGACGCCCGAGGACGCCACGCTGCTCGAAGACACTTATGACAGCATGGTCCACGCCGGTGCCCTGCTGACCGATGCGCAGCGCGAGCAGGTCAAGGCGATCAACACCGAACTGTCCACGGTCACCACGGAATTCGCGCAGACCGCGCGCGCCGCGATGAGCGACCAGCCGCTGATCGTTGACAATGTCGCGCACCTTGCGGGCCTTTCCGATGCGGACATCAAGGCTGCCGCCGACCTCGCGGCGGAAAAGGGCCATCCGGGCAAATACGCCATCGCGTTGCAGAACACGACGCAGCAGCCGGTGCTCCCTACCATGGAGCACCGGCCCACGCGCGAGGCGCTGTTCATGCGCTCGATCCATCGCGCCGACGGCACAACCGATATCGACACGCGCGATCTGATCGCCAAGATCGTCCAGCTGCGGGCTGATAAGGCGGCGCTGTTCGGCGAGCCCGATTGGGCGAGTTACACCATGTACGACCGCATGGCGAAAGAGCCGAAAACCGCGCTGGATTTCATGGAGCAGATGGTGCCCGCGCTCGCCGCCACGCAGCGGCGCGAGGCAGAGATGCTCAACGCGGCAATCCGCGCCGACGGCAAGAATTTCGAGGTGCAGCCGTGGGATTGGTATCGCTACGCCAACCGGATCAAGGCCGAGCAATACGACCTGGATGAAGATGCGGTGATGGAATATTTCCAGCTCGACAAGGTGCTGGAAGACGGCGTCTTCTACATGGCTAACCAGCTCTATGGCCTGAATTTCGAGCGCCGCACCGACCTGCCCGTCTATCACCCCGACGTATGGACCTACACCGTGTTCGACGCCGACGGTTCGGAACTGGGGCTGTTCTACTTCGACCCGTTCCAGCGCCCCTCCAAGCGGGGCGGTGCCTGGATGAGCAATTTCGTCGACCAGAGTGATTTGTGGGGCACCAAGCCGGTAATCTACAATGTGCTCAACATCCCCAAGGCGCCCGCCGGCGAACCGCAACTGGTAAGCTTCGATTGGGTCAACACGACTTTCCACGAATTCGGCCACGCGCTGCACGGCTTCTTCGCCGACCAGCGCTACGAAAGCCTTTCGGGCACCGCCACCGCGCGCGACTTCGTCGAATATCCCAGCCAAGTACACGAGATGTGGGCGACGTGGCCGTCGATCCTGTCGAACTACGCCAAGCACTACAAGACGGGCGAGACGATTCCCCCTGAAATGATCGCCAAAATCGAAGCGACGGCAAAGTTCAACCAGGGCTATGATTTCGGCGAAGTGGTCGAAGCTGCGCTGCTCGACATGAAGTGGCATGCGCTCTCGCCCGAAGAAGCGGCGGCAATCGATACGCCCGAGGAAGTCAGCGCATTCGAGGATCGCGCTCTGCGCGAGCTCGGGCTGGAGGTCGATCTGGTGCCGCCGCGCTATCGCAGCACCTATTTCAACCACATCTTCTCGGGGCCCGCGGGCTATTCGGCAGGCTATTACTCCTATCTGTGGACCGAGATGCTCGACCGCGACAGCCGCAAGTGGTTCCGCGAGAACGGGGGGCTGACGCGCGCCAATGGCGATCATTACCGCGCCACCGTGCTCAGCCGCGGCGGGACGATGGACTATTTCCAGATGTTCGAGAACTTCGTCGGGCGCCAGCCCGACGTCACGCCGATGCTGGAAGCACGTGGCCTGATCCCCGGCGACGAAGCGGCGGACAGCGAGGTCTCGGACGATGGGCCCGCACAAGTCGGGAATACACCCGGCGGAAACTGAGCCCCGTTCTTGTGACAACCCGCGCCCCGGTACACACCGCGGCGCGGGTTTCGCTTTCAGAAAAGGTCTTGCGGCAGGGGCGCGGCCACTTCCGCCTGCTGAGCGATCAGCGCGATCCATTGCCCGACCTGGTCGATCTCCTCGGCAAGCTTCTGATCCTCGGCAGGGTGATCGTCCCCCGTAAAGGCGCCGCCGAGCTTGGAATGCTGCGAAAAAACTGGGCCGGAAGCGAGACGTTCGGGCAGACCGTCCGGCGCGTCGATCCCGGTGTGCGCGAGCACAGCGGCGAGGGCCTTGGCGCGCTGGGCATTGAAGCGATCACCGTCGAGAACCCGCAGCCTGTCCGGTGCGACACCCTGCACCTGCCCGCCCGCATGCAGCGCGAACCAGCGCTGTGACAGGAACCAGGCGAGCGCCGCGGCCTGCATATCGGTCATCGAGAAGCTCTCGTGCGCGTCCATGCCGAAATCCATTCCGGCATAGGCCTGCAGTTCGAGGAACAGCTGCCGCCCCCAGCGCCGCCCCATCATTCCCTTGCGCGCCACCGACCGCAGGAAGACGGGCAAGTCATTCGTC
>JBBSMH010000291.1:0-2547 GCA_038233275.1 Sphingomonadales bacterium
GACGAGATCGGCGGGGAATTGGAAGGCCTGGCGGCCGCGATCGAGGAGTATCTCTCGATCCTCGGCGACCGCGTAAAACTCTACAAGGTGATGCGCGAGGAACTCGAGGAAATCCGCGAGCAATATGCCACGCCGCGCGTCTCTGAAATCGCTCCGGCATGGGACGGGCTCGAGGACGAGGACCTGATCGAGCACGACGAGATGGTCGTGACGGTCACGCATGACGGCTATATCAAGCGCACGCCGCTTTCCACTTTTCGCGCGCAACATCGCGGTGGCAAGGGCCGCGCGGGGATGGCGACCAAGGACGAGGATGCCGTGCGCGAGATGTTCGTCACCTCGACGCACAATCCGGTGCTGTTCTTTTCCACCAGCGGGAAGGTCTATCGCCTCAAGGTCTGGAAGCTTCCCGAAGGCGGACCGCAGACGCGTGGGCGACCTATCGTCAACCTGCTTCCCGCTCTCGACGATGGCGAGACAATCCGCACCGTCCTGCCGCTGCCCGAGGACGAGAGCAGCTGGGGCGCGCTGTCGGTGGTTTTCGCCACTGCCAAGGGCAATGTGCGCCGCAACAGCATGGATGCCTTCACCAACATCCCCTCGAACGGCAAATATGCGATGAAATTCGCCGAGGATAGCGAAGACAGGCTGGTCGGCGTCGCGCTGCTCGAGCCGGGAGACGACGTCCTGCTGGCTTCGCGCATGGGCAAGGCAATCCGCTTCGGTGGGGAGGACGTCCGCGAGTTCACCTCGCGCACCTCCACCGGGGTGCGGGGGATGAAGCTGAGGGACCCGAACGACGAGGTAGTCTCGCTCTCGATCCTTCACGCCACCGGCACAAAGCCCGACGAACGCGAGCAATATCTCAGATTCGCTCCCTGGAAGGCCGACAAGGAGGGCGAGCCCGAATTGACTCCCGAGCGCTTCGAAGAGATGCGCGAGAAGGAACAGTTCATTCTTACAGTTTGCGCCAACGGCTACGGCAAGGTGTCTTCAGCCTATGAATACCGCCGGATCGGCCGTGGCGGCCAGGGGCTGATCAATATCGACAATATCGAACGCAACGGGCCTGTGGTCGCCAGCTTCCCGGTCAAGGCGGGCGAACAATTGATGCTCGTTACCGACCAGGCGAAACTGATCCGTATCGGTCTTGAAAGCCTGCGCGTGCTAGGCCGCAACACGGCCGGAGTGCGGCTGTTCGACGTGTCGGAAAGCGAAACTATCGTCAGCGCGGTGAAGATCGACGAAACCGAAGCACCGGAAGATGCCGCCGAACGGGCCATTGCCGAGGAAATGGCGGGGCGCGGCAGCCAGAGCACTGTCCCCGCCACCACGGCCCATAGCGACAGGAATATCGACGGAGAACCGGGGGGCTGACCCGCTCACTTTCTGCCCCCTCAGGATTGGGCGGAAGGTTCAGGCGGTGACCCGCTCGTGACGTAGGGTCTGTACCACGCCGGTGGCAATCATGAATTGGCCCGCATAATACAGCGGCCAGATCAGCCAACCCGCCAGCGCGGGATCAAGCTTATCTGCTTCGCGGGCGAAAATCACCAAGTCGGAGATAACGAAGAGCACCGCGCCCGTGCCGACTCTATAGCGGGGGAAACGACTGGTCCATGCGCCCGCCGCCATCGCTCCGAGCAATACGGCATAACCCGTCGCCATTTCCCAATTCTCGCGCGGCAGCGTGATCAAGGCGGCGATTGATGGCGTCAGGATCAATAGCGCCAGTCCCGCCGCCTTCTGGCTAGCGGTCGAGGCAGGTCGGCGGTTTCGCAAATAGAGGGCTATCGCAACGACATGCCCCAGCCCGAACAGGGCGGCGCCGAACAGGAACGAAAATTCCAGCACCATGTCGGCCGCGGCGCAAAGCGCCAGTACCAAGGCGATCAGCACGCCGTCAGCGCCCTTCCCGCGCTGCCAGGCATATGCCGCCAGCAGACCGACGCCCAGCCCCTTCCAGATCATCAGATAGGTGCCGGGCACCTGGCCGTCGGATACGAAGAAATAGCTCGTCGCCGCGATCAGGCTCGCCAGCAGCCAGGGCCGGTGTTCGATCAGCGCGCCATTGGGCATGGTTCCTCCCTCTGATAATTCGACGCGCTAGGCCTTGAAGCCTCCCCCTGACAAGCATTAGGGCGCGCTCGTGACGCATGACATCCACATAATCGGCGGTGGTCTGGCTGGGAGCGAAGCCGCGTGGCACCTAGCCCAGCGCGGGTTCAAACTGCGCCTGTCGGAGATGCGCGGAGGCGGCGAGATGACCCCGGCGCATCAGACCGATGGGCTCGCCGAGTTGGTCTGTTCCAACAGTTTCCGCTCCGACGACGATGAAAAGAACGCCGTGGGCCTGCTCCACCACGAGATGAGGCGGCTCGACAGCATCGTCATGCGCGCGGGCGAAACGGCTCGGGTGCCCGCGGGCAGCGCCATGGCGGTGGATCGGGAGGTCTTTTCGGCGGAGGTCCAGCGCGCGCTCGAAGAGCATCCCAACGTGACGGGAGTGCGCGAGCGGATCGATGCCCTCCCATCCTCCGGTCCGGC
>JBBSMH010000292.1:0-2523 GCA_038233275.1 Sphingomonadales bacterium
GCGCTTCACCTCGACCATGAGCAAGGCCAAGCGCAAGGGAAAGATCTTCATCGACTGGCTGCGCAATCAGCGCGGGGCGACAGCGGTGCTGCCCTATTCCGCCCGCGCACGCAGCGGAGCGCCGGTGGCGGTGCCGATTGCCTGGAACGAGCTGAAGAAGGCCAAAGACGCCAAGCTGTTCTCGATCGACGATACCAGGCGGCTACTCGCACGCGCCCAGGGCAAGGCGCTCAAGGGCTGGGGCTTCGCAGACCAGCGTCTGCCCGAGGTGTGAGCCGCTCCGCCTAGATCGCGTTCCCGTCGCGGTCGCGAAAGATTTCGCGCCGACCCACATGGTCGGCGGGCCCGACCAGATTCTCGCTTTCCATGCGTTCTATCCACTTGGCGGCGGTGTTGTAACCCACGCCCATCTGCCGTTGGAGCCAAGAACCCGAAGCCTTCTGGTTTTCGAATACCACCTGGCAGGCCTGCCGGTATTTGCGTTCTTCCGGATCGTCGCTGGCGGTGAATTCGTCCTCGAATGAATAGCCGAAGCCCTCTTCGGGCTCCTCGGTGACGGCGTCGACGTATTCGGGCTTGCCCTGCGCGCGCCAATGCCCGGCGACCGCCTCGACCTCCTCGTCGGAGACGAAGGGGCCATGCACGCGCACCATCGCCCCCGTATTGGGCTTGTAGAGCATGTCGCCCTTGCCCAGCAGCTGTTCTGCGCCCTGTTCGCCCAGGATCGTGCGGCTGTCGATGCGGCTGGTGACCTTGAAGCTGATCCGCGTCGGCAGGTTCGCCTTGATGACCCCCGTGATCACATCGACGCTCGGGCGCTGGGTCGCCATGATCAGGTGGATGCCCGCCGCGCGGCTCTTCTGGCTGAGGCGCTGGATCAGCACCTCGATCTCCTTGCCGACGGTGACCATCAGATCGGCCAACTCGTCCACGATCAGCACGATCTGCGGCAGAACCGCGTAATCGAGCTGCTCCTCCTCGTAGATTTCCTCTCCGGTCTCGGGATCGAAGCCGGTCTGGACCCGGCGTCCGAGCGGCTTGCCCTTCGCGATTGCTGCTTTCACCTTCTCGTTGAAGGAATTGATGTTGCGCGAATTGATCGACGACATCCGGCGGTAGCGCCGCTCCATTTCCTCCACCGCCCATTTGAGCGCGCGTACCGATTTGTGCGGCTCGGTCACCACGGGGCTGAGCAAATGGGGAATGTCCTCGTAGATGCTGAGCTCGAGCACCTTGGGATCGATCAGGATCAGCCGGCATTCCTCGGGCGTGAAGCGGTACAGAATCGAGAGCAGGATCGCATTGAGGCCCACCGACTTGCCCGAGCCGGTGGTGCCGGCGACCAGCAGATGCGGCATGGCGGCAAGATCGGCAACGATCGGTTCGCCTGCGATGTCCTTGCCCAGGATGATCGGCAGATTGCCGCGGTGGTCCGCAAAATCGGCGCTCGCGGCGAGTTCGCGATAGCTGACCATCTGGCGCTCGGCATTGGGCAGTTCGATGCCCATCACCGTGCGGCCGGGAATGGGCGAGACCCGCGCCGAGATCGCGCTCATGTTGCGGGCGATATCCTCGGCGAGGCCGATCACCCGGCTGGCCTTGATGCCGGGAGCGGGCTCGAGCTCGTACATGGTCACCACCGGTCCGGCGCGCACCGCGGTGATCTCGCCCTTGACGTTGAAATCCTCGAGCACGTTTTCGAGCAAGCGCGCGTTCCGCTCGAGCGCCATCTTGTCGAGCTTGACCGTCTTGTCCTGCGGGATTTCGTTCAGCAGCTCGAGGCTCGGCAGATCGTAATCCGCGAACATGTCGCGCTGCCTCGCCTTGGTCGGCTTGGCCCGGCGCGGTGCGGAGGCGGGATCGGGAATGTCGGGCGCACGTCGGGGCGGCGCACCTTCGCCATCGCGGCTCTCGACCGCTTTCTCGGCGCGCTCGACGCTCTTGGCGCGGCGGGTGATGGGAATGAGGTCGCGGTCGGCGAAAGCGGGGCGCCGCTTGAGAAAGTCTGGCAGGGTAAAGAACTGCTGCCAGTCGATCGCGAAGACGCGCCCGATCAGCGCCAAGCCGCCGACGAGGGTCGCGAAGGTCAGTCCCCCGGCGATCCAGCCCCGCGCCGCCTCTGGAAACCGCTCTGCCACCGCTTCGACCGCTCCCGCGCCGAGTAGGCCTGCCAGGCCGCCGAAGCCGGCCGGCAGCGCCCAGCTCGCGGGATCGGTGACCATCGCCAGCGCCGTTCCCAGCAGGATCGTGCCGAGAAGCAGCATGGCGGCGGGAGCCCACCAACGCCCCTCTGCACCTTCGTCCTCTCCCTCCCCGGTCTCGACTTCCAGCCACAGCCTGCGCGCCGAGATGTAGAGCAGGGGGAGCAGAAGTAGCCCGGGCCAGCCGAGCAGGGCGAGAACCCGGTCGGCCGTCCAGGCGCCGGCCGCACCCATCCAGTTGCGGATGTTTTCGCTCGAAGCGGCGGTGGAGGGGCTGGGGTCGGTTTGGGTGTAGCTGGCGAGGGCAAGGCCGAGAAAAACC
>JBBSMH010000293.1:0-2515 GCA_038233275.1 Sphingomonadales bacterium
TACAACGAAATCGGCCCCGACCCGCCCGATCGCATCATCGCGGCGTTGCGCGCGAGCGGCCGGATCGGCCGTGTCCGCGTACGCGGCGAGGCGACTTTCCGCATCGCTCCCGAAGCGCGCTTCGACCAGAGCAGCATCATCGCCGAATGGCGCGCGGGCGAACGCTCCGACTGGCGCGCCGAGCTCGGTTACGACGCGTTCGCCTCACGCGGGCGTGCGGGAATCGGCATCGTGCGCCGGTTTGACAAGTTCGCGTTGACCGCGAGCGCCGAAGCGGCGACCGACGGTTCGGTCGCGGCGGGTCTCCACCTGTCTTTCAGCTTAGGCCCCGATCCGCGCGGAAACGGTATAAGGTTTGCCAGCGAAAAGCTCGCTTCGAGCGGGCAGGCGCTGGTCACCGTATTTCGCGACAGCAATGGCGACGGCGTGCGTCAGGCGAACGAACAACTTGAGAATAAGGTGGAATTGACCGCGGGCGCATATGGCTTCCCCTCGAGCACCGACGAAAACGGCCGCGCGATCATCGACGGGCTGGTACCCTATCGCCCGGTCCTGATCGGTGTCGATGTGGGCAGCCTGCCTGACCCGTTCGTGCAGCCCGCGACGAGCGGCGTGGTCGTGACGCCGCGCCCGGGCGTGCCAACCCGGATCGAACTGCCGCTGGTGGCGGCCGGCGAAATCGACGGCACGCTGGTACGAGCGGGCGGAGCGATCCTGCCTGGTGTCGACATCGATCTGCTCGATGCCGAAGCGCGCACCGTCAAAACGACGCGCAGCGAGTTCGACGGCTTCTTCCTGTTCGAGGGTGTGCCCTATGGCCGCTACACGCTGCGCATCGGCAAGCTCGCGGCGAACGCGATCCGGAGCGAAGAAGCGTTGGGCCCGATTGCCGAGCTGACCGCCGAACAGCCGGTCGTGCATCTCGGCGCTATTCAGGCCCGCGCTAGCCGACAGGTTGCAAGCGGAGGGGAATGATCCGGAGCGTTCGGTGCGCCTCAACGCATATTTGGTGCGCGACGTAGTCCGGAGCGAAGCGGTCTCACCCTCATAACAGGGAAAAAATAGAAAACCGGGGCCGAATAACAGGTCGCCCCTGCTGCGTGCTGCGCGCTGAAGTCTCAAAAAGTCCCGCAACTGCAGGTGTTTGCGCAGGTGACCGGGCCTCACCTGTTAATCCCCCGAACAGGGCGCGATTTCTCCCATAACAGGCCCAATTGCCACCTAGTCACCTGGAACTGTAATCCACATCATTGATTCAGATCCATTTGAGGAGATGAGCAATGGTAGGTCGGCAGGCGGATGCGGTGGTGTTAACAGTCGAGGAGCGCGATTTTCTCGAGGCACAGGTTCGACGGCACAAGGTGCCTCGGTCGTTATCGGATCGGTGCCGGATGATCCTGCTGTGCGCAGATGGCTTGCAAAGCAAGGAAGTCGCCGAGCGCCTTGGGGTGCACGAGCACACGGTAGGCAAGTGGCGCCGCAGGTTCGTGAAGGACCGCATCGAGGGCCTCACCGACGAGTACCGGCCCGGCCGTCCGCGCACCGTCTCCGATGACCAGGTGGTAAAGGTGATCGAGCGCACGCTGAACACCACGCCCAAGGATGCAACCCACTGGTCGATCCGCTCAATGGCCGCCGAGACCGGGCTTTCGCATACCACCATCCGCCGGATCTGGGCCGCCTTTGGCCTGCAGCCGCACCGCTCCCAGACCTTCAAGCTCTCCACCGATCCGCTGTTCGTCGACAAGGTGCAGGACATCGTCGGCCTCTACATGTCGCCGCCGAACCGGGCGGTGGTGCTGTGTGTCGACGAGAAGTCCCAGATCCAGGCACTCGATCGCGAACAGCCGGTCCTGCCGATGGCGCCCGGCGTTCCTGAGCGGCGCACCCACACCTATGTTCGCAACGGCACGACCTCGCTGTTCGCGGCGCTCAACATCGCCACAGGGGCGGTGATCGGCAAATGCTACAAGCGCCACCGGGCAACCGAGTTTCTCGACTTCCTCAAGCAGATCGACGCCGCGATGCCCGAGGGACCGGACGTGCACCTCGTGATGGACAACTACGCCACGCACAAGACGCCGAGGATCAAGGCATGGCTCGCACGCCGTCCGCACTGGCATGTCCACTTCACGCCGACATCGGCCTCCTGGATCAACCAGGTAGAGCGCTGGTTCGCCGAACTCACGCGCAAGCAACTCCAACGCGGCGTCCATCGATCAACCGCCGAACTCGAAGCGGACATCCTCGCCTTCATCAAGGCGCACAACGAAAACCCAAAACCATATCGCTGGACCAAATCCGCCGACGAGATCCTCGCCTCGGTCAAACGCTTCTGCCAAAAAGCAATGAGCCGAACTTCAGTTCCAGGTGACTAGGGTCCAGACTCATTCAAAGCCAGAAGGCGATAGCAGTTGCGATGGCGACAGCAGAGAGGAAGTTGGCGGCGAGCTTGTCGTAGCGGGTAGCGACGCGGCGGAAGTCCTTGAGGCGGCAGAAGGCATTCTCGACGAGA
>JBBSMH010000294.1:0-2484 GCA_038233275.1 Sphingomonadales bacterium
AGGAATCGCCTTTTGCCGGGAGCTTGCCGCACATGAAATTCTTCGCCGACACCGCCGAAATTTCCGAAATCCAAGAGCTCGCCGAAACCGGCCTGCTCGACGGGGTGACCACCAATCCCTCGCTGATCCACAAGTCCGGCCGCGACTTCATCGAGGTCACAAGGGAGATCTGCCAGCTGGTCGACGGGCCGGTCAGCGCGGAGGTCGTTGCGCTCGATCACGCGACGATGATGAAAGAGGCGGACAAGCTGCGCGCGATCGCGGACAATGTCTGCATCAAGGTGCCGCTCACGGTGGACGGGCTCAAGACCTGCAGGAAGCTCACCTCCGACGGGACGATGGTCAATGTCACGCTGTGCTTTTCCGCCAATCAGGCGTTGCTCGCGGCCAAGGCCGGGGCGAGCTTCGTTTCGCCCTTCGTCGGCCGGCACGATGACAACGGCTTCGACGGGATGGAGCTGATAGAGGACATTGCGACCATCTACAGCAATTACGGTTTCGATACCGAAATCCTGGTCGCCTCGGTGCGCCACACCACACATGTGCTCGAAGCGGCCAAGATCGGCGCCGACGTCATGACAGCGCCGCCCAAGGTGATCTGGTCGCTGTTCAATCATGTGCTGACCGACAAGGGCATTGAAGGCTTCCTCAAGGACTGGAAGGCGACCGGGCAGAGCATTCTGTAAAGCCGGAGATTTCGTGGCCGATCTCACTCCCCTCGACCTGTTCAAGCAGGCGCTGACCGGCACCGCGCGGGCGATTGCTCGCGAGCCGGAGGTGGAGGTGGCATGGAGCGCCGATAGCCCGGCCCAATCGGGCCGAAATTTCCGCGTGCCGCTGCCCGGGCGCGAATTGCCCGCCGGCCAGGCGCGTGAGGCCCGCGGCTTCGCCGACAGCTTCGCGCTCAAATTGCGGCATCACGACGAGAGCGTCCATGCCAGGGGCGCACCGCCCGAACCGGTCGCCCGCGCCTGTTATGACGCGGTCGAGCAAGTGCGTTACGAAGCGCTCGGTGCCTCTCGCTATGAGGGGATCGGCGCCAATCTCGACGCGGCGACCGAAATGCGCACCGCATCGGATCCGATTGCCCGCGCCCAAGGGGCCGATGAAGTGCCATTGCCCACCGCGCTCTCGCTGATGCTGCGCGAGGCGCTGACTGGCCGGCCTGTGCCCGAGCGCGCGCGCGCGGGCGTCGAAATGGTGCGAGAGCACATCGAATCCCGCACCGGGAGCGATATGGCCGATCTTGCCGACAGGATCGGCGACCAGCGCGCGTTTCAGGACCTCGCGCTCGACATGCTGCGCCACCTCGATCTCACCCGGCCCGAACCGACCGACCGCGACGCCGACGAGAGCGGCGGCGATGAGGAAGGCGAGAACCCCGACGATGAGGGCAGCGAGGAGGACAGCGGCGAGCCCGAGGCCGCCGGACTCGCGGGCCAGCCCAGCGAAGGCGATGCCGAGGGCGAGACCGAAGGCGAGAGCGAAGCCGAAGGTGAAATGGCCGAGGGTGACGCGAGCGAAGAGGGCGAGGAAGGGATGATGCCCGTCCGGCCCAATCGGCCGTGGACCGATCTCCCTGAGGATTTCGACTACAAGGCCTACACCGACGCTTTCGACGAGGTGATCGAGGCGGACGAATTGTGCGACAATGAAGAGCTCGACCGGCTGCGCGCCTATCTCGACAGCCAGCTTGCCGGGCTTCAGGGGGTGGTGACGCGGCTCGCCAACCGGCTCCAGCGCCGGCTGATGGCGCAGCAGAACCGCAGCTGGGATTTCGACCAGGAAGAAGGCCTGCTCGACGCCGCGCGGCTGGCCCGGGTGGTCGTCAGCCCCGGCCATTCGCTGAGCTACAAGATCGAGCGCGATACCGAGTTCAAGGACACTGTGGTTTCGCTGCTGATCGACAATTCGGGCAGCATGCGCGGGCGCCCGATCTCCATCGCCGCGATCAGCGCGGACATCCTTGCGCGCACGCTCGAGCGGTGCGGGGTCAAGACCGAGATCCTCGGTTTCACCACCCGCGCCTGGAAGGGCGGACAAAGCCGTGAGAAATGGCTTGCGGAAGGCAAGCCCGCGCAGCCGGGCCGCCTTAACGACCTGCGCCACATCGTCTACAAGCAGGCCGACGAGCCGTGGCGCCGCGCGCGCCGCAATCTCGGCCTGATGATGCGCGAAGGGCTGCTGAAGGAAAACATCGACGGCGAAGCGTTGCTGTGGGCACACTCCCGCCTGCTGGCGCGGTCAGAGGACCGCCGCATATTGATGGTGATTTCCGACGGCGCCCCGGTCGACGATAGCACGCTGTCGATCAACGCCGCGGGTTACCTCGAGGGCCATCTGCGCAAGGTAATCGGCTGGATCGAGAAACAGAGCCCGGTGCAGCTCGTCGCCATCGGCATCGGCCACGACGTCACCCGCTATTACAAGCGCGCGGTGACGATCATGGATGTCGAGCAGTTGGGAGGAGCCATCATCGAGCAG
>JBBSMH010000295.1:0-2480 GCA_038233275.1 Sphingomonadales bacterium
AGCACGCGCCGCGGCCTGTTCGGCTTCTCGCTCCCCAAGATCGGCCTGTTCAGCGGGGACGGCGAGCCCATGGCCACGCTGGAATCGGAGATCACCTCGGTCCGCCGGATCCGCAGCGATGCCTATGTCTTCGCCATTGCCGAAGGGAGCGTGTGGCAGATCAACAATGCCCCGATGCGGCTGCGTCCGCCGCGCGTGGGCGACAAGGTCGAGTTCAAGAGGGCGGCGATGACCTCCTATTTTATTCGCATCGGCGGACAGACCGGGGTCAAGGGCAACCGGATCGAATAACGGCCTGGCTTACGGGCCGGACAGCAAAAGCCTCCCGCCCCTGGATCGGGACGGGAGGCTTTTTCATGTCACGGCAAGACCGGCTCAGAGCCCGCCCGGGCCGCAATCATTGGCGAGGAAGTCCAGCATCTTGGTATAGAAGGCTTCCTGGTGCTCATACATCAGCGTGACGTAAAAGTGGTCCGCACCCTTTAGCGTGAGATATTGGGCGTTGGTCTTGCCCGCCTTCTCCATCGCCTTCTTGTAGTCCTCGAAATTGAAATAGAGGACCCGGGCGTCCACATCGCCGTGGACCATCAGCACGGGAACGTTGACCTTGGTCACTTCCTTGATCGGGTTGATGCCGATCATCCCGCGCCGCTGCGACCAATCGTCGAGAGCCTTGGGCGAGTAGGGACTGCGACGCAGCTTGTAGACCTTCTCGGGATCGGCCACGGCGGCCCCGGCAATCACGCACTGGTACTTGTTGGGCTCGCGCGAGGCGGCGACCAGCGCAGCGTAGCCGCCATAGGACCAGCCGAACATCGCCACCCGGTCGGGATCGACCAGGCCCTGGTCGATGAGGTACTGGGCGCCGTCGTCCTTGTCGTCCTGCATGGCGAGACCGTGCTGGCCATAGGCGGAATCGAACAGCTCCTGTCCCCAGCCCACCGACATGCGGTATTGCGGTTGCAGCACCATGTAACCTGCGTTGGCGAGCAGTTGGCCCCACTCGTCATAGCCGATGACTTCGTTTACGTGCGGTCCGCCGTGCGGCAGCACCACCAGCGGGAATGGCCCCTTGCCCTTGGGCTTGGTAACGTAACCCGAGATCGTCTTGCCGTCGCGCGCGGCGTAGCGGACGAACTCCACGTCCGAGAGCTGTTTGGGATCGATCAGCGGATTGCGGCTGCCGAGCTTCGACATCGAGCCGTCCTTCACCAGCCAGAACGAGCCCGGATCGCGCGGCCCGCTGTTATAGACGATCATCGATTTGCCATCGCGCGAACGGCTCTGGATCGTGACGCTGTGGGCGTAGGGAATCTGCTTTTCCAAAGCCTCGTGAAGCGCCTTTTCCTCTTCGTTGAACCACACGCGCTCGCGCTTGGCCCAGGGGTAACGCGCGGCGACCAGCGTATCATTACCGGGAATCGAGTGCTTCTGCGTCCACATGATATCGGCCTGGTCGGTTCCGGCGAGCTTCTCGCCGAACTCGCCGGTTTCGAAATTGAATTCCCACAGCGCGGCCTTGTCCTGGTCGCGGTTGTCGATGATGTAGCCGATGTTGGGATTGTCGGGATCGAAGCCTTCGATGCCCATGAAACCGCCCAGAACGCGATAGAGGTTCTTGTGATCGTCCAGATCGTAACGCTGCGGCAACTCTTTCCATGAGCTGTCGCCGGGGGAACGGTAGTAATACACCAGCTCGTTCGACCCTGGCAGAACCGAGCTTGTCCAGCGCGGATTGCCCTCGTTATCGAACACGGCGTTGGGATATTTCTCGCTGCCCTTCAACACCAGCGATCGTGCGCCGGTTTCCAGGTTGAATTTGTAATAGGATCGCGGCCGGAATGCAGAAAAGGGGTCGACCCCGGTCGCACCGCCGGTCACCGCGTTGCCTTCCGACAGGATGATATGCTTGGGGTCGTTCGGCAGAAGCGTCGCAATGCCGAACTCGCCGCGCAACTGGGTGAACTTGTTGGTTTCCAGATTGTAGGAAAAGGCCGCCTGGTCGTAGGTGCCCTGCTCCGGCCCCTTCACCGATTTGCGGTTCTGCTCCCACGCGGTGCCGAAGATGTAATTGTCGTTGACCCATTGCGCGCCGATGATTTCCATCGGGTCCGCATTGAGGCGCCGGAATGGCGTGGACATATCCTCGGTCTTGTAGATCTCGAGCAGATATTCGCCGTCCTTGCTTTCCAGCTTGTGGACCAGCACGTGCTTGCCGTCGGGCGAAATCTGCACGGCGTTGACCACGTCGCGCAGCGCCCAGACCTCTACCGGAACGGTAGGCTGGCTCTGCGCCTGGAGCGCGGCGGGCGCCATCGCGAGCGCAAGCGCCCCGGCAATGGCGCTGCGGAAATAGGTTTTGGAAATCTTCATGGCTGCGACTCTCTCCTCCGAATTCGAAAACTCGCCCTAGCACAATGTTGTGCGGGGAAAAACGGCGGCGCCCTGCGTTTGGTGGTGCCGAAACAGGAAGCGGCCCC
>JBBSMH010000296.1:0-2477 GCA_038233275.1 Sphingomonadales bacterium
GGCAACGGCAACGCCCTACAATACCTATGTTATCCCTGGATTGCCTCCGACGCCGATCAGCAATCCGGGGCGCGCGGCGCTGGAGGCTGCGGCCAATCCTGCCGCGACCGACGATGTCTATTTCGTCGCCAACGGCACCGGCGGGCACGCGTTTGCCGAGACGCTCGAAGCCCACAATGCCAACGTTGCCGAGTGGCGGAAGATCGAGGCGGAGCGGGCTGCAGCAGCCGCCGCCGAGGCGCCAGAGAACGCCGCGAACTAGCGCAGCGCGCACAACCTCAGATTTAGGGATTGACATAGCGAACGCCCCCAGGTATGCCTTGGGGCAAGCTGGAAGAAATGGGTGGCAGGTGGATCGAAAGGTTCGTCTGCCGTTTTCTTTTGCCTGAGCGGGTTTTTAGCTAGGGCATTTTAGGCATGACAATTTCAGCTATTGATAATGGAACGCCCAGCGATCTGCTGGAGCGTTCGCTCGAGATGTACCGGGATCTTTCCTTGGGCTTGCGCTCGCGGATCTCGGCACTCGCGACACTGGGCAGCGGCGGCGACGCCGACTGCAAGGGAGGGCAGGACGCCGCCAAGGCGCACCACAGAGCCCTGCAAACTGTTCTCGATCTCGAGGCAAATCTTGAAAAGAGAAAGCAAACGCGAAGCGTCGGAGCGAGCGGCGAGCTCGATCTCGACGCAGCTAGGGCAGAAGTCCTTGCGAGGCTTTCTGTCTGGCTTAACGAGGAGTGAGCTAGACAGTTTCTTTGAGAAGCTGAGCCCAAACGCCTTGATGGCTTTGCCCTGGCTCTTTGAGCATTGGGCCATCGAAGGGCATCAGCTTCCCCCCGAAGGTGACTGGACTACTTGGGTCATCCTTGGGGGAAGGGGTGCAGGAAAAACCCGCGCCGGATCGGAATGGATCCGGTCGCGGGTTGAAGGTGGCACACCGGCCGACCCGGGAGGTTATTCCCGGGTCGCGCTGATTGCCGAGACGCTCGATCAGGCGCGGGAGGTGATGATCTTCGGAGAATCGGGGATCCTGAGCTGCTCGCCACCGGATCGACGTCCCGAGTGGCAGGCATCGCGCAAGCGGCTGGTCTGGCCGAACGGTGCGATCGCACAGGTCTTTTCGGCCAGCGATCCGGAAGCATTGCGCGGCCCGCAATTCGACTGTGCCTGGTGCGACGAGCTGGCGAAATGGAAGAAGGGCGAAGCAACCTGGGACATGCTGCAGTTTGGCCTTCGCCTGGGGCAAAAGCCGAGGCAACTCGTGACGACGACGCCGCGGAGCAATTCGCTCCTACAGAACATCCTCGACGAGGCCACCACCGTTGTGACGTCGGCTCCGACCTCTGCGAACCGGATGCACCTGGCCAAGAGCTTTCTCGACACCGTTACCACGCGGTACGGCGGAACCCGGTTGGGGCGCCAGGAACTGGACGGCGAGATGCTGATGGACGTGGAGGGCACGCTTTGGAGCCGCGCGACGCTGGAGGCGACACGCGCGCCACGCCTGATTGATTTCGACCGCATCGTGGTCGCGGTCGACCCGCCGGTCACAACCGGCGCCGACGCCGACGAATGCGGCATTATCGTTGCGGGGGTTTCCCAGCAGGGCCCGCCGCAAGACTGGTCGGCGGAGGTGATCGAAGATGGAAGCATCAAAGGGGCTTCGCCTCAGGTTTGGGCACAGCGGGCCGTGAACCTCTATCATTCCCACCGAGCCGACCGTCTCGTTGCGGAGGTAAATCAGGGGGGAGATCTCGTGGCGACGCTTGTGCGCCAGATCGACCCGTTGGTCCCGTTTCGGGGCGTGCGGGCGAGCCGCGGCAAGGCGGCGCGCGCCGAACCTGTGGCGGCTCTCTACGAGCAGGGGCGTGTCCTGCACCGTCGCCCGTTCCCGGCGCTCGAGGATCAGATGAGCGCCATGACGATCAGCGGCTTTACCGGCCGAGGCAGCCCGGATCGGGTCGACGCGCTGGTCTGGGCGATCACCGAGCTCATGATCGAGCCGGCAGCGAGCTATCGCGCTCCGCGCATCCGTGGCCTCTGAACGAAGTCGCGAGCGCCTTTCGCCCTCGGCCGGACAGGGCATCAGAGCATCTTTCGAGGAGCAACCGACCTATGGTCCTACAGATTTTCCGCGCGCCCAAGCCGGCTCCCCCGGATACCAAAGCGTCCGCGGTTGCCCCGGTGGTGGCATTTCAAGGAGCAGGACGCCTTACCTGGTCGGCGCGAGACACCGCGACGCTGACACGCATCGGGTTCCTGAACAATCCTGTCTGCTTTCGCTGCGTCAAGGTTGTCGCAGAGGCGGCGGCCGCGGTACCGATCATCGTGCAAGACGCCACGCGGCGCTTCGACACGCATCCGGTACTCGACCTGCTGTCGGTTCCAAACCCCACACAGGGAGGGACGGCGCTTCTGGAGAGCTTCTTCGGCCATCTGCTGCTGAGCGGCGACGGCTATCTCGAGGCCGCCGGTGTCGA
>JBBSMH010000297.1:0-2444 GCA_038233275.1 Sphingomonadales bacterium
CGCGCGCTGATCGCGGCGGGCAAGGATGTGAAGTTCTACCTTGTCGGCAAGAAGGGCCGAGCGCCGATCCGCCGCGATTATGCAGATCGGATCGCAAAGCATTACGACACCAGCACGGTCCGCCACCCCGGCTTCGAGGAAGCCGAGGAGATCGCCACCGAACTGCTGGCGATGTTCGATGCGGGCAAGTTCGATGCCGCGCATCTGATCTATCCCACCTTCCAGTCCGCGCTGGTGCAGGACCCGACGACGGTGCAGCTGATCCCCGTCCCCGCGCCCGAAAAAAACGCGGATTCGGGTGGCGCGGCGGTCGAATACGAGCCCGACGAGGAGGAAATCCTCGCCGAACTGCTGCCGCGCTACGTCAAGACGCAGATCTTCGGAGCGCTGCTCGAGCGCGAGGCGTCCGAACAGGGCGCCTCGATGACCGCGATGGACAACGCCACGCGCAATGCGGGCGATCTGATCCAGAAGCTGACCATTCAGTACAACCGCAGCCGCCAGGCCGCGATCACCACCGAACTCATCGAAATCATTGCTGGCGCGGAAGCGCTGTAGCAACAACAATGCTCCGGTGCGGAAGCACTCTAGGAACCGAAACTGACATGAAAAAGCTCGCTTACCTTCTCCCCCTCGCCCTCCTAGCCGCCTGCAGCGAAGAGCCCGCCGCCGATCCCGCACCGGTCGAGACTGCCGCGCCCGAGCCGGTCCGCACGCTGCCCGCGCCGAACCAGACGACCTTTACCAGCGTCTTCGCCAAAAGCTGCGAGGGCACCGAGCCGGTCTCCACTGCGGTGTGCAAGCGCGGCGGGATCGGGTCCACCGACGTGGTCTGCGAATTCGGCCTCGGCGAGGACGAATATCTGCGACACACCGCGACCATCACCGCGAATGAGGAAGGGACCGCCTGGGTCCTCGCCGATCCCGAAAAAATCTGTGCCGAACACGGCGCCCACCACACAGCCTCCTGAGCCCCTAGGGAAAGTATCATGGCCACCGCACCCGTAATGAACCAGACCACCCCCAACGTCTCCGGCAAAGGCACCGTCAGCCAGGTCATCGGCGCCGTCGTTGACGTGACCTTCGAGTCCGACCTGCCGCCGATCCTCACCGCGCTCGAGACCATGAACGGCGAACAGAAGCTGGTGCTGGAAGTCGCTCAGCACCTTGGCGAGAACACCGTGCGCACGATCGCGATGGACGCCACCGAAGGTCTCACCCGCGGGCAGGATGTGGTCAACACCGGATCGCAGATCTCGGTGCCTGTGGGACCGAAAACGCTGGGCCGGATCATGAACGTTATCGGCGAGCCGATCGACCAGATGGGCCCTGTCGGCGCGGATCAGACGATGCCGATCCACGCCGAGGCTCCGCTATTCGTCGATCAGTCGACCGAAGCGTCGATCCTCGTCACCGGGATCAAGGTCATCGACCTGCTCGCGCCCTACGCCAGGGGCGGCAAGATCGGCCTGTTCGGCGGCGCAGGCGTCGGCAAGACCGTGCTGATCCAGGAACTGATCAACAACATCGCCAAGGGCCACGGCGGCGTCTCCGTTTTCGCGGGCGTCGGCGAGCGCACCCGCGAGGGTAACGATCTCTACCACGAATTCCTCGACGCGGGCGTCATCGCTACCGACAAGGACGGCAAGCCGACTTCGGAAGGTTCCAAAGTGGCGCTGGTCTTCGGCCAGATGAACGAGCCTCCGGGCGCGCGCGCGCGCGTCGCACTGTCCGGCGTGACCATGGCCGAATACTTCCGCGACCAGGAAGGACAGGACGTGCTGTTCTTCGTCGACAACATCTTCCGCTTCACGCAGGCGGGTTCGGAAGTCTCGGCGCTGCTCGGCCGTATCCCCTCGGCGGTGGGCTATCAGCCGACGCTGTCGACCGACATGGGGAACCTTCAGGAACGCATCACCTCGACCACCAAGGGTTCGATTACCTCGGTGCAGGCGATCTACGTCCCCGCGGACGATTTGACCGACCCGGCACCGGCCACCTCTTTCGCCCACTTGGATGCGACCACCACGCTGAGCCGCGCGATTTCCGAACTCGGCATCTATCCGGCGGTGGACCCGCTCGATTCGACCAGCCGCGTGCTCGAGCCGCGTGTCGTGGGCGAGGAGCACTATCAGACCGCTCGCCGCGTCCAGGAGACGCTGCAGAAGTACAAGAGTCTGCAGGACATCATCGCCATCCTCGGCATGGACGAGCTTTCGGAAGAGGATAAGCTGACGGTCGCGCGCGCGCGCAAAATCCAGCGCTTCCTGTCGCAGCCGTTCCACGTCGCGGAAGTCTTCACCAACATCCCCGGCCAGTTCGTACAGCTCGAGGAAACCGTGAAGAGCTTCAAGGCGGTGGTCGATGGCGAATACGATCACTTGCCCGAAGCCGCCTTCTACATGGTCGGCGGCATCGATCAGGCGGTCGAGAAGGCCAAGAAG
>JBBSMH010000298.1:0-2437 GCA_038233275.1 Sphingomonadales bacterium
AAATCGGCGACGTTTCTGGTCAGCGGCGAATATGCCTACGGCTGCCTGAGCACCGAGCGCGGGGTGCATCGGCTGGTGCGGATCTCGCCCTTCGATTCGAACAAGCGCCGCCACACTTCCTTCGCGAGCGTGGATGTGGTGCCGGAAATGGCGGACTCGGTGCCGATCGAAGTGAACCCGGCCGATCTCGACATCGATACTTTCCGCGCCGGCGGGAAGGGCGGGCAGAACGTGAACAAGGTCGAGACCGCGGTGCGGATCGTGCATCGGCCGAGCGGCATCGTGGTGGCGTGCCAGGCGGAGCGAAGCCAGGGGCGGAATCGCGAGCTGGCGATGAAGATGCTAAAGGCCAAGCTTTACGAAATCGAGCAGGATAAGAAGCGCGCGGAGATCGATCGGCAGTATGGCGAGAAGGGCGATGTGGCTTGGGGAAGCCAGATCCGCTCGTATGTGTTCCAGCCTTATCAGATGGTGAAAGATCACCGCACCGGCGCGGAGACAAGCAACGTGCAGGGGGTGATGGATGGCGAGATCGACCTGTTTATCCAGGCGAAGCTGCGCGGATTGACCGCGAAGAAGGGCGAGAGCAGCGAGATTGACTAGCGCGTGTGATGCACTTTCAAGGTTCCATGAGCGGTCAGGGAGGTAGGGACGCCGCGCTGCACAGCGTTACCGTCTTCGAGGTGCGGAAACTTCCTTTCCGTCACCCCCGGCGGGGGTTTGTCCTTCTTTCATCCCACCCCCGGGGTTCCTCCCGCAGGTGCGGGATCCACCCCGGGCTTTATTCCGTCGCACCCTTCGGGTGCTTTTCTTGGTAGGGCATGACACGCTTCAGCCCGCCTACGGCGCGGGGCTGAGATCGTAAACCTCGACCAAACCGACGCCGGTGCCGCCGTTCAGGCCGCGGAGAACGGCGGTGTAAGAGCCGGGAGAAAGCGTGGTGTCGAGGGCGGACTCGACTGGTTCGGTGGGGGCGAGGCCCACGGCTTGCACACGAGCGCTGGCGGGGTCCGTCTGCCAGTTATCATTCGTGCGCAGAGTATTGCCGGAGGCATCGACCAATTGCAGGGTCGGATTCGCGAGCGCGTTGGCGATTCCACTGCGCGCGAGGGAGGGGCCGAGACCGCGGACGACGATTTCTTTGGGGGACCCGGGCCCGATGATGAAGCCGCCGATCATCGGATCGTTGGCCGACGCGATCTGGCCGCGCGTGGCGATATTTCCCGGACGGCCGCTGGAGGTGTGCAAATCGTAGAGTTCGACCAAGCCAGTGCCGATTAGGTTGCCGTCGCCGCCGTCATATGCGCGAATGACCACGGTGTAGCTGCCGGGCGCGAGGGTGCGGAGGAGGGCCGACTCGAGGCTGTTTGACGGATCGAGGCGATAGCTGGCGATGGTGGCCGCGTCGCTGCCGTTGACCCAATCGTCATTCTCGGTAACCAACACGCCGCTGGGGCCGCGCAGTTCCATTACGGGATCGCGCAAGGGCGCATTGATGCCGCGCGCGGCGAGCGAGTGGCCGATGGCGCGCAAAATGACGGTGGCGGGCTGCGAGCCCTGGATGATGAACCCACCGATGAGAACATTGTTGCCGACACCGACGAGCGCGCGGGTCGAGAGATTGATTAGCGTGGGCGCAGGGTTTCCGGAGAGGTAGGCGGGTCCGGTATCGTGCAGACTGCGGGCGCCGGCGATGTCGTCGGTTTGCACGGCATCGATGTTACTGGAGCGGGAGTTCATCAGCGCGGTGACGGTCTGGCGGTCTTCGTCCGGATGTTCCAGGCCGAGGACGTGGCCGAACTCGTGTAGGATGACGCGGTGAAAATCGTAAACATCGGGACGGGTCGGGCCGCGGTAGGAATCCCAAGTGTAGGCGTCGTTGACCAGGACATCGGTTTCGACGCGGACGTTACTCCGGGATGAAATGAGGGTGACGGCGAGGGTGTTGCTGCCAAACGCTTCGCCGAAGATCGAGCTGCTAAAGAGGACGGAATTATCGTAATCCGAATCCGCGGGCGGGAGCGGGGAGGCGATGACGGAGGCGAAGCGCAGGTGGACCAGATAAGTGTTCCAGATGTTGAGCGCATCGGCCGCGGATTGATTAAAGGAAGCGAAGCCATCCGAGAGCGGCGTGGGATCACCTAACGAGAGGTGCATGGTGACAGTGCGATTGGGCGTCCAGCGCGTAGAGCTGGTGGAGAAAGCGAACCCATCAGAGGCCAGGGCGAGTGCTGCCAGGAAAGCGAACCAGGAGACGACCCGGCGGTTCTTCATCGTTCTAACGTTAAACACGTGAAACGCTAAATGGAGTTTTTCGACTGCACAAGACGAAGCTGAAAGCGCTTTTCGAAGCGGCCGCGGTTATGGCGCCGGCAGCAGGCGAGGCAGGCCACGGCGCGGCGCAGGCGGCGGACGCGAGGAAACTCCTGCGCGCAAT
>JBBSMH010000299.1:0-2435 GCA_038233275.1 Sphingomonadales bacterium
CAACCCGAATTCACCGGCGCCTTCCATCCGCGCCTTATCGGGATGACCGGCGATCTCACGACGCTGGAACAGGTAGCCAAGACATTCGGCGTCAGTTTCTCGAAGGGCAAGGAGCAGCCAGGCGGTGGATACCTCGTCAACCATCCGGAATACACCTTCCTCTACGGCCCCGACGGCAAGCCGCTGGCGAGCCTGCCCACCGATCAGGGTGCCGAAGCCGTCGCTGCGGAACTGGACAAATGGGTGCGCTGAGAGAGCGGTTCTGGGAGCTCCCGTTGCGCGAACTCACTCACGAGGAGTGGGAAGCACTGTGCGACGGTTGCGGCCGGTGCTGCCTGCACAAGCTCGAACACGAGGACACAGGGCGGATCGAAGGCACCAATGTCGCCTGCCGCCTGCTCGATTGCGAATCGGCCAGTTGCGCCGACTATGCCAACCGCAAGGCTTTCGTCCCCGATTGCCTGACGCTGACCAAGGCGACTGCGGGCGATCTGCCCTGGTTGCCGAGGACCTGTGCCTATCGCCTGCGCGCGGCGGGCAAGCCACTATACGAGTGGCATTACCTTGTCAGCGGCGATCGCGAAGCAGTTATACGGGCGGGTGTCTCTGTGGCGGGTCGGGTGGTGAGCGAGGTCGAATCCGGCCCGCTCGAACACCATATCGTCGAATGGGACGATGATTGATGATGGGCAGTCGATGATCGAGTGGCTGCGCAAGGAGAGCGGCGAGCCGACCATAGATCTGGCGGGCCGTGCTGTGCCCATCGAGCTCAACCGCCATCCCCGCGCCAAGCGGCTGACACTGCGCCTCGCGCCCGACGGCAGCTCGGTACGCATCACCCTGCCTCGCTGGTGTCCGACAGGTGACGCGCTGCGCTTCGCCGCCATCCGCCGTCACTGGCTCGAAGCACAGCTGGACAGAATTCCCGCGACCGAGGACCCGGTGGCGCGTGGCACACTGCGTTTCCGCGGAGAGATGGTGGAGATAGTGTGGGAGCAGAGTGCGCCGCGCCGAGCCAAGATGATCGATAGAAAACTGCATGTCGGCGGGCCGCGCGACACGCTGGCCAAGCGGCTCCAACGCTGGCTGGAAGCCGAAGCCTTGCAGATGATGGAGCTTGATCTCGCCCACGCTTGCCGTGTTGCGGGGATCGCGGTGCCGCAAGTCCGGCTGACGAGAGCCAAGCGGCGCTGGGGCAGCTGTTCCAGCGGGGGCACGGTCCGCGTCAATTGGCGTCTGGTTCAGGCGCCCGACCATGTCCGGCGCTCGGTGGTGGCCCACGAGACGGCGCACCTTGTCCACTTCGATCACAGCGCAGATTTCCACGCGTTGCTCGAGAAGATTTTCGGCGGACCGCTTGCCGAAGCCGATCGCTGGCTGCGCGAACACGGGCGCACGCTTTATGCCGACTTCGGTTAGAGGCGGACTTCGGTCCGGCCCGGATCCGGTCAGGCTGGCATAACCGCAGCTTCGCCCCTATCTTGCCGCCATGCGAATGCGCGTTTCCTCCCGATTCAATCCGGCCGTCGGAATTTCGGATTTCTGGCAGGCGTTCAGGCAGCCGACGCCCTATCGCTGGCCGATTCTCGGCCTGTCGGCTTTGTCCACCTTCGTGCTGATCTTCTGGATCACGCAAGAGCGGGTGGTGGTGCCGCCGCAGCCGCCCAAGGTGGTCTACATCACCACCTTTGCCGAAGGGCGCACCGACGCCGAAATCCGCGCTTCAAATATCGAAAACCAGTGGCGCCAGGAGCGCCTGCGCGCCGAGCAAGCAGAGCGCAACGAGCAAGTGCGTGACATGTATCGCGAACTCGGGCGCGCTACCGGCATCGACGTAGATGCGATGGAGCGCAAAATCGCCGAGGAGCAGGCGCGCGAGGAAGCCGCCCGCGTAGCGCAAGCGCGCGCAATTCGGCAGCGGACCGAGAACAATTCGGGCGACTGACGCAGACTGGCTCGACGCAGCGGCACGACTTGCCGTGCGGGCGCGCCCATTGAGTCGCCCCAATCCGGCGGTGGGCGCCATATTGGTGAAGGACGGCGTGGTGATAGGTCGCGGCTGGACCCAACCCGGGGGGCGTCCGCATGCCGAAGCGGTGGCGCTTAAACAGGCGGGTGACCGGGCGACAGGCGCGACCGCCTATGTCACGCTCGAGCCCTGCGCCCATCGATCCGAGCGTGGCCCGCCCTGTTGCGACCTGCTGGTGGCGTCCGGTGTCCCACGCGCCGTCATCGGCGTTGCAGATCCGGATCCGCGCACCTCCGGCAAGGGTGCGCAGCGATTACACAAAGCTGGCATAGAGACGCACATCCTCGACCACGCCGCCTCGCGTGCGAGCCTCGCCGGATATCTGACCCGGACCGCTTTGGACCGCCCGCACGTGACCTTGAAGCTCGCCCTATCCCTCGACGGGTGCGTGGCGACGATGAGCGGC
>JBBSMH010000300.1:0-2431 GCA_038233275.1 Sphingomonadales bacterium
CAGGGCGCGCGATGATGAGCGAGGATTGCAAGCCGCCCGACGATTGTACGAATATGCGCGAGGTGCGCGTCGGAGTGGATGCGACCGACCGCGAGTTGATGGCCTTGCTCGACCGGCGCTTCGCCTACATGCGCGCCGCTGCCAGGATCAAGCAGGAGCGCGAAACTGTGCGTGACGAGGCGCGCAAGGCCGAAGTTATCGCTAACGTCCGCACCGAGGCCATCGCACGCAGGCTGCCGGCAGAAAAACTGGCGGTATTATGGGAGCTTCTGGTCGAAGCCTCGATCGCATACGAGCTCGAGGAATGGGACAGGTTGAGCCAGGGCGGAGGCGCTACTCGCCCTGATTGAACTCGCGCCACTGGTCGACGGTCATGCACATGCGGGTTTTCCGGCGCGAGCCGATCTCCGCGACATAGCGGCAGATTTTCTTCGGCTCCTTTGCCTCGCTCTGCTCCTCGACAGGCTGCGCCTTGGGCTCGGAGGCGAGGGCGGGCGCGACGAGGGCTACCGAGCCGGCAGCGAGGAACACGAAAACAAAGCGCATGGGAAAGTCCTGACGGGGGTGGGTACTGCGATGAGGTCGCTCGGTTAGAGCAGATTTTGCGCCGGGTCTAGCCTTCATCCGGAGCGCCCGGCGAGCGCTTCTGGAGCGAGGACAATATGCCACGCAGCGTGCGCACCTCGAGATGGTTCCAGCCCGGCTTGGTGAGGACGTTGCGAAGCGTCATGTGGGTCGCCTCGCTGCGTGTCGGCGGAAGGAAATAGCCCGTCGGCTCGAGCAGGCCTTCGAGATGCGCGATCAGCCCGTCGAGCTCACCCTGCGGCGCGGGGGGCAATGTTTCCTCGAGGGTCGGCTGGACCAGCGTCGCGCTGCCCGCCCGGGTCTTGGACCATTCGTAAGCGCACAGGATCACGGCCTGGGCTAGATTGAGCGAGCCGAATTCGGGATTGACCGGAACGGTGAGAATCGAGCGTGCAAGTCCGACATCCGTGCTCTCGAGTCCCGAGCGTTCCGGACCGAAGAGGATCGCCGCGCGACCGGGTGCGGTTGCGATTTCCTTGGCCGCATGCTCGGGCGTCAGTACCGGCTTGGTCATCCCGCGCTTCCTTACCGTGGCGGCATAGATATTTGCGCAATCGGCGACAGCGTCCGCCGTGGTCGCGAACATCTGCGCGCGCTCAAGCACCACATCGGCCCCAGCGGCCGCGGGACCCGCGGCGGGGTTGGGCCAGCCGTCGCGCGGCGCCACAAGCCGCAACTCGGTCAACCCGAAATTGAGCATCGCCCGCGCCGCCTTGCCGATATTCTCGCCCAGCTGAGGGCAGACCAGGACGATGACGGGCGCGTCAGTCATCCGCCACATCGCGGATGTTGCTGGCGAACTCCTCGAAGTCGCGCGCCTCGCTGAAGTCGCGATAGACGCTGGCGAAGCGGATATAGGCGACGCTGTCGATCTGGCGCAGGCCGTCCATCACCATTTCGCCGATGCGTGAGGACGGGACTTCGCTTTCCCCTGCGGTTTCGACCTGCCGCTGGATGCCGGAAACCAATTGGTCGATGCGTTCTTGCGCGACATCGCGCTTGCGACAGGCGAGCGTCACGGATTGCTCGAGTTTCGCGCGATCGAAGCTTTCGCTCTTGCCGTCCGACTTCACCACCGCGACCTCGCGCAATTGCACGCGTTCGAAGGTGGTGAAGCGCGCACCACAATGGCTGCACTGGCGGCGGCGGCGGATTGCGGCGCTGTCCTCGGTCGGCCGCGAATCCTTGACCTGCGTGTCGTCATGGGCGCAGAACGGGCAGCGCATCTGGCTTCAATCAGTTCTTTGCTGCGGTCAGGGACGAAGGCGCTTGTAGAGCATGAAGCCGGCGCCCGCGACGAGCCCGATCGGCCAGGTGACCACCGGCAGCAGACCCCCGGCGACCGCGCCGATCGCCGCGCCGGTGAGCACCGGCTTGGTCGAAGGATGCGCCATGCCGTCCTTGAGCATGCCCTTGACCTCGTTCTGCGCGTCGGGGACGAGCCTGTGGTCCTGGTGCCTTGGTTCGTTGGGGTCGTCCTGGTCCATCGTATACTTCCTCACATGCCCGGGTAGACGGGATAATCGGCGCACAACTCCGACACTCGGCGGCGCACGCTTTCCTCCACTTGAGCATCGCCATCGGCGCCGTTCCTGGCAAGTCCATCCACGACCTCGGCGATCAGCGCGCCGATTTTCCGGAATTCCCCCGGGCCGAAACCGCGCGTGGTGCCCGCCGGCGTCCCCAGGCGAATGCCGCTGGTGACAAAGGGGCTGCGCGTGTCGAAGGGGATGCCGTTCTTGTTGCAGGTCAGCCAGGCGCGATCGAGCCCGGCCTCGGCGGCTTTGCCGGTGACATCGCGTGCAGTGAGATCGACCAGCATCGAGTGATTGTCCGTTCCGCCGGA
>JBBSMH010000301.1:0-2339 GCA_038233275.1 Sphingomonadales bacterium
CTTGGCCCGCGCATCGCTGTCGCTGACGAGCCACAGTCCGCCGATCGCAATCATGCCGAGCGCGAGCGGATTGCGCCGCGCCCCATCGAGAAGATAACGCGCATCGACACCGTTCTCGTCCGCCTTGTCGAGCAGGGCGTCGAAGATATTGCGCGGTGTCATCTGTTCACCGATGCGATCGGCCGTCCGGCTCATGTCTTTCTGTGTGCGGCGGATTTCGCTCTCGATTTCAGAGGGGTCGCGGGGGTCTGTCCGCGTGGTAGTATCCTGTGTCATTGGGTTCTCCGGTGTTCGTTCGTCATGTTGCCGGTCACCGCATCGGGCGTGTCTTCGGCCGTGCGGATCGAGCGGTCGGGTTTGAGATTGGTGGTGCGCATCTTGGCTTTGCCGCTCGAATACATGATGGCGGCAATGACCAGCGCGATCAGGCCGACGATCAGCGTGCCGAGCCACAGGCTCTCCACCCAACCGCTGACCAGATAGGCCAGGCCCATGAGCGCGACGCCCAGGCCGGCGATGCCGACCACGGCAGCTCCAGCGAGCGCGCCGATAGCCTGTTTGGTATCATTGGCGGCTTCGCGCAATTCGGCCTGCATCAGGCTGACCTGCTCTTCGGCAAGGTGCGCTCCCTGGCGGGTAAGTTGGCCGATCAGATCGACAATATTGTCATCCTGGCCTTCGACGTCGCGGGGTTCGCGCAAGCGCCGTTCGGGAGGATCGATGATTCTGCTCTGTTCGTTCATAGCGTCATACCTCCTTGGCTTTCGCCGTATTGTCCTGGGGCAGCACGGGTTTCCCTGGCGAAGCGGCCTTCACTAGCGAGGCGGCTTTCGCCCATCTGGCTTTCGCCCATCTGGCTCGAGTAATCGCCCCGGCTCTCTCTCTGGTGCTGCCGGTAATCGGCACCTGCCCGCAAAAAGCGTGCTGCAGCGAAACCGACTGTGGCGGAAGCGGCGAGAAAGCTCGTCGGATGCTCGCGTGCGAAGCGCGAGACATCGCGTCCCATTTGTTCGGGGCTTCGGCTCTCGACCTTGCCCGCGAAGCTGTCGATGCCCTTCGCGGTTTCGCGGAAGGCGGAACTCAGCCAGCCAGGGGCGTCCTGGTCTTCATCGAGTTCCCGGGCCGCCTTGCCGAGCGCGTCGGAGGCGGAGCGGGCGGCTCGTGTCGCCTGCGTCTTGCGCTTCTCCGCCTCATCGCTGGCGCGGTGCTGTGCGGTGTCTTTCAATTGCGCGGCGTCGGCCTTCAACTCTTCCTTGGTCTGATCGCCGGAAGAGGTCGAAGACGGTTGGCCGGAACGGGTTATTTCGGCTGTGGTCATGATGATCTCCTTTTTGTTTGCAATCACTTAACCAAGCGGAGAGAGAGCGGAGAGTTCCGGCATTCCGTGGCGAACGGGCCAAGGCGCGTCTGACGCAAGACGGGTCGTGGAGGAGGGGCAACGGCGTGGCATCGGGCCGTGGCGCAGCCGCGCGAACAGGTGCGGGACCCGGATTGCAATAGGTGTCGCCGCTTCCCACATGGCCCCGCGGGTGATGACAGCGCAGGCCATTCACGCCGACTTTATCGGCCGGTCCCCAGCGCCGCGCCGCTCTTGACCATTGCGAACAATTCAGGAACACGCGTCCTCCATGGCACTTACCGAGATTTCCGTCCCGCATGAGCTCCGCTCATGCTGACTCACATTAAAGTCAGGGGTGCGCGCGAGCACAATCTCAAGGGCGTGGACATCGATCTGCCGCGCGATGCGCTGATCGTGATCACGGGACTTTCCGGCAGCGGCAAATCTTCGCTGGCATTCGACACGATCTATGCCGAAGGGCAACGGCGCTACGTGGAATCGCTATCTGCCTACGCGCGGCAATTCCTGGAGATGATGCAGAAGCCCGATGTCGAGCATATCGATGGTCTTTCTCCAGCCATCTCGATCGAGCAGAAGACAACCAGCCGCAACCCGCGCAGTACCGTGGCGACCGTTACCGAAATCTACGATTACATGCGCCTGCTGTGGGCCCGGGTGGGGGTCCCCTATTCGCCCGCCACCGGACTGCCGATCGAGGCGCAGACCGTCTCCAACATGGTCGACCGGGTGATGGCGCTGCCCGAAGGCACGCGGCTCTACCTGCTCGCGCCTGTGGTGCGCGGGCGCAAGGGCGAATACCGGCGCGAACTCGCCGAATGGCAGAAGGCGGGCTTTACCCGCGTGCGGATCGACGGGGAGATGTACGCGGTCGAGGATGCGCCCGCGCTCGACAAGAAATACAAGCACGACATTGAGGTGGTGGTCGACCGGATTGCGGTGAAGGAGGGCATCGAGACCCGGCTGGCCGACAGCTTCGAAA
>JBBSMH010000302.1:0-2331 GCA_038233275.1 Sphingomonadales bacterium
AGCCGGAGAAGTGGTGGTGAACCTTTTTCCTATCCTCCACGGCAAGGCGATGTGACTACGACAATTCACCGCGAACGTTTCGTGGTGCTCGATAGCCTGCGGGGGATCGTGGCATGCTTGGTGGTGCTCTACCACTGCCCCGATAGCGGTCTGATCGCCGCCAATCCCTTCGTCCTCAACTCCTGGGTATTCGTCGAGTTCTTTTTCGGCCTCAGCGGATTCGTCATCAGCAGCGCCTATTTCGACAAGCTCGGCCAAGGTTATTCGCTGCGCAGGTTCATGCTGTTGCGCCTCGGGCGGCTGTTCCCGTTGCACGCCTTCCTCGCAGCGCTGGGCATCGCGAGCTTCAAGGGGAAGGTATTCCTGCTTTTGCCGGCGGCGATTGTACTGACGCTGTGGCTCCTCTTGCCGCTCCCCCTAGGCACATATGGCTTCGGTCCCGGCAGCGCGCTGGGGTTTGCGCTCGGAATGCTGTGCTGGGCGGTCATGGGCAGGCCAGGTGGTCCGACCCATCGCGGGGGCAGTCCCTTGTGGACGCTGGCCGCTCTGCTCCATCGCTGGGTTGAACGGCCCGCCAGGCTATGGTCCCGCGCCACAGTGGATTGTGCAGCCGCTCGCGCGGAAGCGATTGCGCCGACCTTCTGAGCGAGGCTATGGGGCAGCGCATGAGCACTTACCGCATCCAGGGCGCGACGGGCGAATGGGAGGTCGTGATCGGCCTCGAGGTCCATGCGCAGGTCACTTCGAATGCCAAGCTATTCTCCGGGGCGAGCACCGAATTCGGGGCCGAGCCGAACACGCAGGTCAGCCTGGTCGATGCGGCGATGCCTGGGATGCTGCCGGTGCCCAACCGTGAGTGCATTCGCCAGGCGGTTCGCACGGGCATGGCCATCGAGGCGGAAATTAACCGCTGGAGCCGTTTCGACCGCAAGAATTATTTCTACGCCGACCTGCCGCAGGGTTACCAGATCAGCCAGCTCTATCACCCGTTGGTGGGCGAGGGCGCGATCACCATCGAAGCCGATGAGAAGGCGAGCATTCCCGAAGACAAGATCATCGGCATCGAGCGCATCCACGTGGAGCAGGACGCGGGCAAGCTGATGCACGATCAGCATCCGACGATGAGCTATGTCGATCTCAACCGTTGCGGTGTGGCGCTGATGGAGATTGTAAGCCGTCCCGACATGCGTTCGCCCGCCGAGGCCGGCGCTTACGTGCGCAAGCTGCGCAGCATCCTGCGCTACGTGGGCAGCTGTGACGGCAATATGGAGCAGGGCAGCATGCGCGCCGACGTCAACGTCAGCGTGCGCCGGCCGGGCGATGAGTTCGGCACCCGCACTGAGACCAAGAACGTCAATTCGGTCCGCTTCGTGATGGCGGTGATCGAGCAGGAAGCGCGCCGGCAGGTCGATCTGATCGAGGATGGCGGAACGGTGGTGCAGGAAACGCGGCTCTACGATCCCGACCGCAATGAAACGCGCTCGATGCGTAGCAAAGAAGATGCGCACGACTATCGCTATTTTCCCGAGCCCGACCTGCTCCCGCTCGAACTGGACGAAAGCTTCCTTAAGGAGTGTCGCGCCAGCCTGCCCGAGCTGCCCGACGCCAAGCGCGCGCGCTACGAGCGCGAGCTGGGGCTGACGCCCTACAACGCGCGCGAGCTCACCGCAGAGGTCGAAACCTTCGCGCGCTTCGAGACATTGTTGGCCGCGTCCGCAGCGAAGACCGGCAAGCCCGAGGCCGAAGTGGCGACCCAGGTCGCCAATTGGGCGCTCTCGGTCGCGCCCGGCGTGATGAAATCGCTCGGCGAGCAGGCCGATCCCGCCCGCGCCACCGCGGAAGCGCAGGCGGCCATCCTGGCAATGCAGGACCAGGGCGAGATTTCGGGCGGCCAGGCCAAGGAAATCTACGAGATCGTCCTTCGCGAAGGCGGCGACCCGGAGCGTATCGCCGATGAAAAGGGCCTCAAGCAGGTCAGCGACACCGATGCGATCGAGAGCGCGATCGACGCGATCCTCGCCGCCAACCAGGACAAGGTCGCCGAATACCGCGGCGGCAAAGACAAGCTGTTCGGATTCTTCGTCGGCCAGACGATGAAGGCGATGCAGGGCAAGGCCAACCCCGCGGTAGTGAACCAGATCCTCAAAGAGCGGCTCGGGTAGGGTTATTCCCCGGTGTGGGAAACCGTTTCGGCATAGTCGCCGGCAACTGAGCTAGGGTCAGGACTCATTGATTGAGCCAGAAGATGACGGTAGCGGCGATACAGATGGCGGACATGAAGGTGTGCGCGCAGCGATCATAGCGAGTGTGGATACGCCGCCAGTCCTTGAT
>JBBSMH010000303.1:0-2299 GCA_038233275.1 Sphingomonadales bacterium
ACCCGCCTTGTTGCTGCGTGACGCCGTGGTTAACCACGAGACGTTAAATCTCCGTATCGGACGGCTGGCGGCGTGGCTTGCCGGGCAGGGAATGGATGCGGGAGACCGGGTGGCGAGCTGGACCGGGAAAGGCGAGATCGCCTGCCTTATGCCGCTCGCCTCGGCGCGCGCGGGGCTGGTGCACGTGCCGATCAATCCGCTGCTCAAACGCGCGCAGGTGGCGCATATCCTTGCCGACAGCGGTGCGCGCTTGCTGATCGCCAACAGCGCCAGGTTGCGAACGCTTGAGCAGAGCGATCCCGGCGACTGCCGGACCGTCGAGGAGGGTGACGTGCAAGCCGTGTGCCGGTCCGAAAGCGAAGGTCTTCCGCCTTCTCCGGCGGGTACCGACATCGATGCCCTTGCCGCGATTCTCTATACGTCGGGTTCGACCGGGCGGCCCAAGGGGGTGATGCTCAGCCACGCCAATCTGGTGCTCGGTGCGCTCAGCGTGGCGACGTATCTCAAGCTCGCCGCCGACGACGTGACGATGGCGGTGCTGCCGCTGAGCTTCGATTATGGCCAAAATCAGCTGCTTGCGGCGTGGGCGGCGGGAGGTGCGGTGGCACCGCTCGATTATCTGACGCCGCGCGACGTGGTGAAGGCGTGTGCCAAACAGGGCGTCACCACTTTGGCTGCCGTCCCACCCTTATGGGTGCAACTGATCGAGCAGGAGTGGCCCGCAACGACGACCGCGGCGATGCGGCGGTTGACCAACAGCGGCGGCGCGCTGACGCCTTCGCTGGTGAAAGCATTGCGCGCGATTTTCCCGGAGACTGACATTTACGCGATGTACGGGCTGACCGAAGCGTTTCGTTCGACCTATCTCGACCCTGCTTTGATCGACGCGCATCCGACCGCGATGGGCACGGCGATTCCGCATGCCGAGGTGATGGTATTGCGGCCCGACGGCAGCGAGGCGAGGGCAGACGAAGAGGGCGAGCTGGTCCATGCGGGTCCTCTGGTGGCGCGGGGCTATTGGCGCGATGAAGCGCGCACAGCCGAGCGTTTCCGCACCGCTCCGGGCTTTTCACGCTATGGCGGGACGGCGGTGTGGTCCGGCGATACGGTGAAACGGGGCAAGGACGGGCTGCTCAGCTTCGTCGGGCGCGACGATGCGATGATCAAGACCAGCGGCAACCGCGTGTCGCCGACGGAGGTGGAGGAAGCGGCGATGGAGAGCCCGGAAGTTGGTGAAGTTGCCGCGCTGGGGCGCAGGGACGAACGGCTGGGCGAGGCGATCGTGCTGTTCGTACGCGGCAGCGGGGACGAAGCGGCTTTACGCCAGCATTTGCGCGGGGTTCTGCCCAATTTCATGCAGCCTGCGGAGGTCGTCTGGCTCGACCAATTGCCGCGCAATGCGAATGGCAAGCTGGACCGCACCGCACTTGCCGCTAGGCTGCTAACATGAAGCCGACCGGCCCGATTCCTCCCGGATTTTCAAGCCTTAAGGGCGAACTGGCGCTTGCCGGCCGGACCGTTTCGGAAGTATGCGCTAACGTGCGCGGGACGCCTCAGTTCGTGTACCTAAGGGCACTGCTGGATGCGCGAAGCGCGGATTTGCGCCGCGCGATGCCCGAACGCCTGGCGATCCATTACGCGATGAAGGCCAACCCGTTCGCTCCGCTGCTCGAACATATGAACGGCCTGGTCGACGGCTTCGACATCGCCTCGTGCGGAGAACTCGCGCTGGCCCTGGCCGCCGGGGTGGACCCTGAGCGGATCAGCTTCGCCGGACCCGGCAAGCGCGACAGCGAGCTCGAGGCGGCGATCGGCAAGGGCGTCACGCTTAACCTCGAAAGCGAGGGCGAGGCGGAGCGCGCGCTCGCCATCGCGAACAGGCTGGGCAAGACGCCGAGGCTGGCTGTGCGGGTCAATCCCAGCTTCGACCTTAAAGGGTCGGGGATGAAGATGGGCGGCGGCGCCAAGCCGTTCGGGGTCGACGCCGAACGCGTGCCCGCCCTGGTCCGCAGCCTGATCGACGCTGGTGCAGACTGGCAGGGTTTTCATATCTATGCCGGGAGCCAGGCGCTGAAAGCCGAAGCGATCATCGAGACGCAGTCGCAAACGCTCGCGCTCGCCGCCGAACTGGCCGGTGCGGTCGGACGTTCGCCACCGCGTCTCAATCTCGGCGGCGGTTTCGGCATTCCCTATGTTCCCGGCGACGTCGCGCTCGATCTCGCCGCGGTCGGCGCCGCGCTCGAACGCGAATTCGACGCGCTCCCCGATAGTCTCGCCGACACGCATTTCTGCATCGAGC
>JBBSMH010000304.1:0-2265 GCA_038233275.1 Sphingomonadales bacterium
ATGCTGGGCGCCAGGAACTGGATGAAGCCAAGCGTGGAATAGGGCATTCGGCGCGCGGCGATGGCGAACAGCAGCAGCGGCACCGCGGTGATCACCCCGCCCGCCATGATCGCCAGCGTCAACCAAGGAGCGATGGTGAAGGACGAGCCGCTCGTGGCCGCATACCAGCCAGCAATGGCGAAAGAGGGAATCATGACCAGCGCCGCCTCGATCGTCAGGCCCGGCAGCGCGCCGATCGGCACCTGCTTGCGCATCATGCCGTAAAGCCCAAAGCTGAAGCCCAGCGTCAGGCTGATCCACAAGGTCGTCAGCGCGCCGCCCATCAGCAGCAATACCCCGAGCGCGGCCAGCGCCGCCGCAAGCCATTGCCAGCGGCTCAGCCGCTCACCGAGGAGCAGCGTGCCGAGCAGCACATTGATCAGGGGATTGATGTAATACCCCAGGCTCGCAGCATAGATATGCCCCTGCTGGATCGCCCACACATAGACGAACCAATTGATCGAGATCAGCCCCGCGCTGACGAACATCCAGCGCAACACCCGCCAATCGGTCAACGCGTTGCGCACAGCGGGCCATTGGCGACGCGCCCAGACGATCAGCAGGCAAACGGGCAGCGTCCAGATAATCCGCCAGGCGACGAATTCGAACGCGGGCACGCTGCGCACAAGGATCAGATAGAGCGGCATCACCCCCCAGATTCCGTATGCGGCGAGGGCAGCCGCCAGCCCGTCACGGCGGGACTCGGAAGAGGGGTGATTCATCGCCGCGCGCTAGGGCGCGTCCGGAGCCCCCGCAAGCGCTCTTTTCGTCGGCAGAAAAATCCGCCTTGCCGCTGTTTTCGATTCTGACAGTGGTGTTGCAAGTTGTTCATGTTGGCCGGCCTATTCATGAACACATCGACGAGTCGCCCTCCCGGCCCGCCGGTGAAACGACCGAGAAAAAGGACCCGAAACGATGCTACACCCCGTCAAGACCGCCGGCCTCGCCATCGCCGCAACCGGCCTCGCTCTGTCCGCCCCCCTCGCGGCCGCGCCTCCCGCGCATGCTCCCGCGCACGGCTATTACAGCCAGTCGTCCGTGCACGGCGACATGAGTTACGAGCACAAGCGCAAGCGCGGCAAACATCGCGGCCAACACTACGATCGCGGCTATTACGGCCAGTCGGCGTACGGCGGAAACTACTATCAGCAGCAGCAGCAGCAGCAGCAGCAGCGCTATTACGGCGAGCCTGTTTATCGCGATACCCGCGTGTGGCAGGGGGACGACGGGCGTTATTACTGCCGCAAGCGCGACGGCACGACCGGCCTGTTGATCGGCGGCGCCGCCGGTGCGCTGCTGGGCCGGGAAATCGCGGGCCGCAATGGCGACCGCACGCTGGGAGCCATTCTCGGCGCCGCGGGCGGCGCGCTTCTCGGCCGCGAGATCGACCGGGGCGGTTCGAAATGCCGTTGACCTGAACTAGCAGCTTCGGCCGTGCCCACCCGCGGTCGCAGCGCGGTTCCCACCGAGCCGCGGAAGGCGCCGTCTCGTGAGTTCGCTCGCGGGCCGGCGCCTTCAACTCATTCGGCTTCGATTGTCCCGCTTTGGCGCAAACCGGCGCCGAGGCTGGATTTTTGCCCCGGCGCAAGGCATTTTGCGGGCGCACTAACCGGAGAGCTTCAATGTCCACGCGCCTGATAGCCTGCTGCGCCCCCCTCGTCCTACTAGCCGCATGTGGCGCCGATCCCGAGGAGGAAGCGAGCGAGGGACTCGATCCGGCGAGCGAGCAGGCGCTCAACGAAGACCTGATGACCGATCCGGATTTGGCGGGAAGCAATGAGGCGAACGCCGCCTTGTCGGGTTCGGCCGACAGTTCGGTGCCGAACATCGACCGATCGCCCCAGGCGGTTGCCTCGGCGCGAAGCCGCGCGGTGCAGATGGTCGGCGGGCCCGACGCGCTGCGCCCCGCGCCCTCTCCTCAAGCGCTCTCGGGAAACCAGGCGGCGACTCCGGCGATGACGCAGGCTGCCAGGGCGGCGGTCTCGCCCGGCGGCGAGAATTGCGCCGAGCAGGTCAAATACACCACCAGCTGGGCGGCCAAACTGCCCGGCGCCTTTCCGGTCTACCCGCGCGGCAGCACGATCGAGGCTGCAGGGACCGACGTGGGCAGCTGCGCTCTGCGCGTGGTTACTTTCCGTACCCCGGTCGCGCTCGACGATGTGCTCGCCTTCTACAATACGCGCGCAGTTTCGAACGGATACAGCTCCGAACATGTGACTGCGGCGG
>JBBSMH010000305.1:0-2231 GCA_038233275.1 Sphingomonadales bacterium
CCGACAACACCTATCTCGACAGCTTTACAATGAGAGTGGACACGCCGGACCTGCTTCCCGCCATGCTGACCCGGGCCGTCAAGCGGTTCGACGATATTTTCGAGCAGGCGCTGGCGGAGGGCAAGCTGCGGCCCGATCCGACGCTCAATCTCGGCGTGCCGGAAATCGACCCTGCGGTGCAACGGCTGATCGAGATCGGTCGCGCTGCCGCCCGGGCGCAGGAGGAAGCCGCGCGGGCGCAGGCTTCCTCGTCATCGTCATCGCAAGGAAGCCGGGCCGGCGCGCCCGCGGTGACGGCCGCGCCCGTCGCGACTCCCCCTCCGGAGGGCTCGGTGGGTCTCTATGTCGTCCAGGTCGCAACGCCCGACGCAGCCGCATTCGACGCCGGTCTTTCCGGCGTGCGCGGTACTCCCGGCGTGCGCGCCGCGGGTTCGCGCAGCACGGCCGTCGGCGGGACCTCGGTTCTGACAGTAAGTTACGCTGGTTCGATCGACCAATTGGCGGCGGCGCTGCGCGCGCGCGGTTTCACCGTCCGGCAGGGCAATAATGCGCTGCTGATCAGCCGCTAGGCGCGGCGGGTCTTCCCGTGTCCCAGATCGCCTTGCCTCTACAGTCGGCTCGCAAGGGAGATGTGGCGAAAATCGTGCTCGGCAACGCCAATCGCGGCGCGGCCGATGCACTTGCCGAGCCAGGAGGATGGCCGTTCCGCACTGCGGTTCTGGTCGGCCCCCCGCGTTCGGGAAAAACGCTGCTCGGCTTGTGGTTTGCCGCGAGCGGGAAGGGCGAAACGCTCGACGGCGCGGACCGGTGGGACGAGACCGAGCTTTTCCATCGCTGGAACCGCGCACAGGAGAATGGCAAGCCGCTGCTCCTGATCAGCGATGCGGATAGCTGGGACATCGCACTGCCCGACCTCAGGTCGCGCCTCGGCGGGTCGCTCCAGCTCGAGATCGGGGTGCCCGACGACGATATGGTTGGCGATCTGATCGAGGCGCATGCGGAACAACGCGGGCTGATGCTGGGCGAGGGGGCGCGCGGCTATCTCGTCCCGCGCATCGAACGCAGTTTCGCCGCGATCGAGCGAGTGGTCGCCGAAATCGACCGTATCTCCCTTGAACGGCAAGCGCCGGCGACCATGTCGGTGTGGAGGGACGCGCTCGAAGCGGTGCAGGGGCCGGAGCAGGGCCGCTTGCTTTAGCCGCGCTTTGGTGGAAAAATCGATATCGCCATGCTCAACCGGCTGACCGCCTATCTCGATTCCGTCCGCGCGCGCGACCCGGCGCCGCGAAGCCGCTGGGAAATCCTGCTCTATCCAGGCGTCTGGGCGCTCGCCTGGCACCGCGTCGCGCATTGGCTTTACGAGGCCGACCTGTTCTTTCTCGCGCGCGCGGTGAACCATCTGAGCCGCTTCGCCACCGCGATCGACATCCATCCCGGTGCAAAGATCGGGCGTAACTTCTTTATCGACCACGGCTTTACCGTCATCGGCGAGACCGCCGAGATCGGGCATGATGTGACTATCTATCAAAATGTGACGCTGGGGGGGACCAATCCTACCAGCGGCGTGAGAGGCAAGCGGCACCCGACCATCGGCAACAATGTCATTATCGGCTCGGGCGCGCAAGTAATCGGGCCGATTACCGTGGGCGAAGGCGCCCGGATCGGGGCCAATGCGGTGGTCACCGACGATGTGCCGGAGGGTGCAACGATGATCGGGCTGAAGGCGCGCAGCACTCTGGTACCGGTCGAGACATGGATGCGCGAATTCATGCCTTACGGCACGCCGTGCGACGAGCCCTGCGAGCCCGACATGAGCCGGGTCGAGGTGCTCGAGCAGCAGCTGACCCAGATACGCACCGAGATGGAGAGGCTGCGCGACGCGGCGGGAATGAAGGAAACCCGCAAGGCCGGCAAACGGAGCGGTACCGGCACCTGATGCATAATTTCCACAGCGGGCCGATGCAGGGCGCGATCATCCCCTTCCGGAACCGCCGGCCGTTGCAGGTCGGCTTCACGCGCGAAGAGCTGACGCGTATTCTCGACCTCTACGGGCGGATGGTCGCCGCTGGCCTATGGCGCGACTATGCAATGGACTTTACCTGCGAGAGCGCGAGCTTCGCGGCCTTCCGCCGCGCCGCCGAGCGCCCGCAGGCGCGGATCGAGAAACGCCCCGCTCTGCGCAACCGGCAGGGCATGTGGACGCTATTCGGCGAACACGGACAGACGCTCAG
>JBBSMH010000306.1:0-2207 GCA_038233275.1 Sphingomonadales bacterium
CAACACCTACGCGTTCGTGCTCCTGGTAGGCGTGCTGCTGGTTCTGGGCGCCTTCGTACAACTCTGACGCAACGCCAACTGCAATGGATTTCTTCCGGCAACTGTACGAAGGTTCGGGGATTCTCACCCTCCTGATTGCGTTCCCGCTGATCGGTGCGCTCGCGGTGTGGTTTGCGGGCGAGCGCGGCGCGCGTATGACGGCGCTTACCGTCGGGGTGCTCGAGTTCGCCGTCTCGCTCCCGCTCTTCGCGACGTTCAACCCCGCGGGCGCCTGCATGCAGTCCGCCACGGGGCAGCCGCGTGTCGTGCAGGCGGTGATGGTCTCGTTCCAGAACTGCGCGGACCGCGTGTGGATCCGCGACTGGGGGATTCACTACCGCATTGGGCTGGACGGGATCTCGCTCTTCATGGTGCTGCTCACCACGCTGCTGCTCCCGCTGATGGTGCTCGGCTCGTGGACGTACATCCGCGAGCGGCAACGGCTGTTCTACGCCATGCTGCTCGTCCTCACCTCGGGCGTTGTCGGCGTATTCGTTTCGCTGGATATGTTCCTGTTCTACCTGTTCTGGGAAGCAGTGCTGATCCCGATGTACTTCCTGATCGGGATCTGGGGCGGGAAGGAGCGCGTGTACGCGGCGGTCAAGTTTTTCCTGTACACGGCGGCGGGATCGCTGCTGATGCTGGTCGCCCTCCTGTACGTGTACTTTAAGATCGTGGCGGTCACCGGTGTCCCGAGCTTCTCGTACTTCGACTTCCTGAACCCGCAAGTCGTCCGGGTCAGCGGGCTGGAGCAGTCGATGCTCTTCCTCGCGTTCGCCCTCGCCTTCGCGGTCAAGGTGCCGATCTTCCCCTTCCACACCTGGCTCCCGCATGCGCACGTGCAGGCGCCCACGGCGGGATCTGTGATCCTTGCCGGCGTGTTGCTGAAGATGGGGACTTATGGTTTCATCCGCTTCGCCGTCCCGTTTTTTCCGGACGCAGCGGGCGCTGACGGCGCAATTCGCTGGGCGATGATCCTCGGTCTGATCGGGATCATCTACGCCGCGATGGTCGCCGCCGTGCAGCCGAATGCGAAAAAACTGGTTGCGTACACCTCGGTGGCGCACCTTGGCTTCGTGATCCTCGGCATCTTCGCGTTCACCGTGCAAGGGATGCAGGGCGCGCTAATGGTGATGATCGGCCACGGCCTTTCCACGCCGATGCTCTTCTTCCTGCTCGGCATGCTGTACGAGCGGCGGCACAGCTACGAAATCGCAGATTTCGGCGGCCTCGCTGCCTCGGTCCCGCTCTTTGCGGCGATGCTCGTCTTCGCCGCGATGGCCTCAATTGGCCTGCCGGGCACCAGCGGGTTCGTCTCCGAGTTCCTGGTCCTGATCGGCACCTTCGAGACGCACCCGATCGTGGCGCTGATCGGCAGCACCGGCGTCATCTTCGCAGCGTTCTACATGCTGCCGATGGTGCAGCGCATCGTCTTCAACACGTTGGACCGGCCCGCCAACCGGCACATTCCTGACCTGAACGCGCGCGAGATCACGATCCTGCTCCCGCTCGTACTGCTGATTCTATGGATCGGCGTGTATCCCAAGCCCTTTTTGGATCGCATGGAGCCGGCGGCAACCCGCCTCGTCCGCTCGGTCGAGGGTACGCGCCTTGACGTGATGCCGCGCGCGCTGGGCGACATGGCCGCCGCCCCGACTGTTTCTCCGTGAGCCGAGACTTCGACAGATCATGAATTTTTTCACTGCCCTCGGCCGCCCCCAGGTGCTGGACCTCGCCATCCAGGGGCACTACTTCTGGGCATTGCTGCCGGAGATCGTCCTCACGCTCGGCGCGATGCTGGTGCTGCTGGTGGACGTGGCACAGAAGGGGAACCGCTCGGAGCCGTCGCGCCCCGTCATCGGCCCGCTCGCGCTGTTCGCCGTCTTCGTTACGATGCTGGCGAACCTCGCGCTTTTAGGCGTCGAGGATGTGTCGCGCAATGGCCTGGTAGCGCTGGATGGGTTCCGCGTGTTCACCAACTTCGTGTACCTGCTCGCCGCCGGCCTGACGCTCGGCATCACGGGCGGCTACCTGGAGCGGCGCGGCATTCACCGCGGCGAGTTCCACGCGCTGGTGCTCTTCGCCACGGTGGGGATGATGCTGATGGGCGGCGCGCGCGACCTGATGATGATCTTCATCGGGCTCGAGGTGATGTCGGTCGCCATCTA
>JBBSMH010000307.1:0-2144 GCA_038233275.1 Sphingomonadales bacterium
AAAAGGCCGCCAAGGCTGCCGAGGCCGAGGAAGCCGCCAAGGCAGCGAGCGAAACCCCGGCTGAGGAAACCCCGGCTGAGAAAACCGAAAACGAAGCCACCGGCTCGGTCAAGACCGATGAAACCGCGGAAGCCGTGGCCGATGCGGTCGAGGAAGACACCCCTGCCGACGCCACGGACGACGACAAGACGGCGATGGCCGAGGAACAGGCCGAAGGCGGCCCCGCCAACGAGCAGGCAGACGATACTGCCGGTGAAGCGAAGGCCGACGAAGCGAAAGCCGACGAAGAAAAGTCCGAGGGCTGAGGCACCTTGGCTGAAGACAAGCCCGTCACGCTCGCCGCCGTTACCGGCGCCCATGGCGTGACGGGCGAAGTCCGCCTCAAGCTGTTCGGCGAGGGCTGGGAAGCCCTACGCACACACGACAGCTTCAACGACGGCGCGCTGGTCCTGGACAAGATTCGCAGCGACAACAAGGGCGGGGCGATCGCGCGGTTCGCCGGTATTGACGACCGCAACTCCGCCGAAGCGCTGCGCGGCACGGCGCTGACCGTCGCGCGCGATAGACTACCGAAACTGGACGAGGGCGAGTACTATCTGGCCGACCTGATTGGCCTGGCCGCCGTCACCAACGGGGGCGAACCGCTTGGCCGAGTCCATGCGGTCGAGAATTTCGGCGCCACGGACATCGTCGAGATCGAGAAGCCCGACGGCAGGACATTCATGGTCCCGCTGACTCCGCAGGCGGTGCTCGAATGGGACTCGGAGCGCCTGGTCCTCCACGCGGACTTCCTCGACTAGCGCCTGATCGGTCTTTCCGTGTCGAGGTGATTGCGGATCGTCGTCGCGGCGACGCCCGCCTGTCCCATCGCATAGCTGATCTGGTCGAGCCCGATCACCACGTCGCCCGCGGCGAACAGGCCCGGGACGCTGGTTTTGCAGTGGTCATCAATCGCGATGCAGCCTTCATCGCTCAGTCTTGCACCGGCCATGGCGGCGAGTTCGGAGCGGACGTGCGAGCCCAGGGCGGGGTAGACGCTGTCGAAGCTCGTCCGGCCATCGGCGGTATCGACGGCCAGCCGGTCGCCCTCGATCTTCCAACCGCCACATGGCCCTGCGACGATTGTGACCCCCGCCTCCTGAAGCCGCTTCTTGCAGCTATCGTCGAGATCGTGCTCGCCGTCGGGGGAAACCAGCGTCAGATCGGCGGTGTAACCGCGCAGGAACAGCGTCTCCGCCGTCCCGTGGTCGGAAGTGCCGATCACCGCCACGCGCTTGTCGGTGACCTCATATCCGTCGCAAACCGGGCAATAACGCAGCATCCCCGCGGCCAGCGCCGCGTCGTGAACATCCTCGGGAAGATTGGCGGGTCGGCGATTGACCACCCCGGTCGCCAGCAGCACCGATCGCGCGCGATAGGTGCCCTCTGCCGTGCCGACGGTGAAGCAATTGCCCACCTTGGCAAGATGCTCGACGCGCTTCTCCTCGCGCAGCGCGCCATATTTGTGCGCCTGCTCATACATCCGCTCCAGCAGTTCCGATCCCGCGATGCCTTCGGGAAAACCCGCATGATTGCGCGTGCACGGGATCCAGCGCGCCCGGCTGGTGCCGCAATCGAACAGGCGGACGTTGAGGTGATAGCGCGCGAGGTAGATCGCCGCGGTCAAACCCGCGGGTCCAGCGCCGATTATGATGCAGTCGTCGGGATCGTCCTCCGCCATTCTGCTTGAACGCGCGGGATGGAAATGCGGTCCTACGCGGGCTAACGCGGCGCGCGTGACCTTTGCCGCCACCATCCTTACGCTTTACCCCGAGATGTTTCCGGGGCCGCTGCGGCACTCTATCGCCGGGCGCGCGCTGGAAGAGCAGCGCTGGTCGCTCGACTGCGTTCAGATCCGCGATTTTGCCACCGACAAGCATCGCACCGTGGACGATACCCCGGCGGGCGGGGGCGCAGGAATGGTGATGAAATGCGATGTGCTGGCCGCGGCGGTCGATCACGCCGCGAAGCTCCAGCCCCAAGTGCCGGTCCTCGCCATGACCCCCCGAGGGACACCGATCGTCCAGGAACGTATCCGCAAGATCGTATCCGGCCCCGGAATCATTCTGCTATGCGGCCGGTTCGAGGGCTTCGACGAGCGGCTG
>JBBSMH010000308.1:0-2138 GCA_038233275.1 Sphingomonadales bacterium
AACTGCGTGAAGCTGCGCGTCTCGCTCGCCGCATACTGCTCCGAATCTCGCTTGTAGCGAGCGGCGATCTCCGCTTGGGTCGGCTCGATCGAGCCAGGGATGTCTGCGCTGCCGAACAGCGCGTAGCGGATAATTCGGCGCTCGGGCCGGATGAATTCGCCGCGATTGGCAGTGTAGAAGGCCTGCAATTGCTGCGCGCTCGGGGTCCCTGCGGGCAAGAAGGCCGTGGCAGGCAGGGTCCCGATGGCCCCGATCCGCCGCTCCTTGAACAGCGCGGCATAGCGTTTCGCGATCTTGGCGGGGACCACGGTGCCGAAACCGGCGGGCGTCAACATTTGCTCTACCAGGAGCCCCGCGCGAATATCTTCGCGCACCATCGCGTCGGTCAGGCCTTGCGCGGCGATTGCCTGGCGATAGGTTTCCGCGCTGAAATTGCCGTCCGGACCGCGGAAAGCAGGGATTTGGCGCATCTCGCTGTTCAGCAGATTGTTGCCGATGCGCAGCCCGTGTTCCTGCGAATAGGAGATGATCGCATAGCGGTCGATCAGCTGGTCGATCACCGTGTCGAGCCCGCCTTGCGCGACGAAAGCCTGCATCGACAGCGTCGGGTTCTGCTGGCGCAAACGGTCGAGCGCGTTGGTCGCCGCGCGGCTGAGTTCGGCCGTCCCGATCTTGGCATCGCCGACCACCGCCACCCGTTCCCCACCGGCTACACCGCCAAAGGTCCCGGTGTTGGCTACATCGCTGCTGGCGAAGGCGAATGCGATCAGGCCGAGAAAGGCCAGGGTGATCGCCAGGCCGAACTTCGATTTGAAGAATTTGCGGAAGAAATTCATGCGGGTGCATCGTCCGGATTGAATCGGTCGGGGGGAAGGGCGGATTTGTGAAGTGTGGCCTTTATCCGCGCTGCGTCCTTGCCGCAACATGTCGCAAAGGGTTTTGACCTCGCGGGCAAGCTCGGCTAGCGGACCTCGCCCGCAGGTTCCTATATCTGGGGCCGAGATAATCTGGACAGCGAGACATACCCATGGCCGAACGGCCCTACATCGTTGGCAATTGGAAGATGAACGGAACGCGTGCGATGCTTTCGGAAGCGCGCGCGATCGACCGCGCGGCGCAGCGTCACATGAAGGTCGAAGTCGCGGTGGCGCCGCCTTACACGCTCATCCATGCAGTGCACCGCGAAGTGGAGCAGATCGGCGTCGGCGCGCAGGATTGCCATGCCGAGCCGGAGGGTGCGCATACCGGGGACATCTCCGCCGCCATGGTGGCCGATGCCGGCGCGAAGTTCGTCATTCTGGGCCATAGCGAGAGGCGCGGCAACCACGGCGAAGATAATGCACTGGTCTCCGCCAAGATCGCCGCTGCGCTCGAGGCCGGAATGCGCATCATCCTGTGCTGCGGCGAGAGCCTCGAGATGCGCGATTCGGGCAAGGCTGCCGATTTCGTTCTCGGCCAGCTCAAGGCCTGCTTGCCCGACATCACCGATGCTGCCGAGCGGGTGACGGTGGCCTATGAGCCGATCTGGGCGATCGGGACGGGGCGCACGGCCAAGACCCGGGATATTGCCGAAATGCATGATGCGATTCGCGGTCTGCTGATCGAAACCTATGGCGAGGAAGCCGCAAAGGAAATCCGCATCCTCTATGGCGGCTCGGTAAAATCCGAAAATGCGGGCAAGATCCTCGCGTTGGAAAATGTCGACGGCGCGCTCGTCGGCGGAGCGAGCCTGACGGCGGAAAGCTTCCTCGGAATCGTACTCGCGGCGTCGGGAAGCGACGAGGAGTGACAGGTTGGCCAGGCAGGGCGGGGCTTGCCTCGCCATGGCCGCGTCCCTAAATCGCCGGTCGAGCCCGCACCTGCCGGCGCCAGATACGGAAAAAACCACGCATGTTCCTTTTTCTCACCGTTCTCCAGGCAATCGTCGCCGCCGGGCTCGTCGGCGTTATCCTGATGCAGAAATCGGAGGGCGGCGGCCTCGGCATCGGCGGCAGCCCAACGGGCATGCTCAGCGCGCGCGGCGCGGCGGATTTCCTCACTCGCACCACCAGATGGCTGGCGGTGCTGTTCGTGGTGCTCTCGATCGTGCTGGCCGCGATGGCGGTGGACGTGACCAGCGGCGACACGCTCGAATCGAC
>JBBSMH010000309.1:0-2111 GCA_038233275.1 Sphingomonadales bacterium
AGGCTCTCCGGAAGCTTGGACGTGGCATGCCGCTCGAGCGCCAGCGCCATCTCTTCCGGCGCCATTCCGCATCCGTCGTCGACCACCTCGAGCGCGCCCAGACCCCCCTCCGTAAGCCTCACAAGGATACGCGTCGCATCCGCGTCGATGGCGTTTTCGACTAGCTCCTTCAGTGCGGCGGCTGGACGCTCCACGACCTCGCCCGCAGCGATGCGATTGACGAGGTGTTCGGGAAGGCGGCGGATGTGGGGCATGCGAGGACGCAGAGGATAGCGACGAAGCGGCCCATATACGAGGCGGAAACCCGTACTATCCCCGTCCGTGGCCCGCGATTCCTTTGGCATTTGCCACACTGCTTCGCTAAAGGCAGCCCCACCTCTGTCACACTCGGGTAGGAACGCTCCCCGCAGCGGCGCGTAAAGCCCTTATTATAATACGGAATCGGGCAAGAATGGGTTTCTGGAACAATCTCTTCAAATTCGGCGCGCAGAACATGGCGATCGACCTGGGTACCGCCAACACGTTGGTCTACGTCGAGGGTCAGGGCATCGTGCTCAACGAGCCGAGCGTGGTTGCGATCGAGACGATCAACGGCGTCAAGCGCGTCAAGGCCGTGGGCGACGATGCCAAGATGATGATGGGCAAGACCCCCGACAGCATCGAGGCGATCCGCCCGCTGCGCGACGGGGTGATCGCCGACATCGAGATCGCCGAAGAGATGATCAAGCACTTCATCCGCAAGGTGCATGGCCGCAAGAGCCTGATGCGCTATCCGGAAATCACCATCTGCGTGCCCTCGGGCTCGACTTCGGTCGAGCGTCGCGCGATCCGCGATGCGGCGAGCAATGCCGGCGCCAGCCAGGTTTTCCTGATCCTTGAGCCCATGGCGGCGGCGATCGGCGCCGACATGCCAGTGACCGAGCCGGTCGGCAGCATGGTCGTCGATATCGGCGGCGGTACGACCGAGGTGGCGGTGCTCAGCCTTCGCGGCCTTGCCTACACCACTTCGGTCCGCACAGGCGGCGACAAGATGGACGAGGCGATCATTTCCTACGTTCGGCGCCACCACAACCTCCTGATCGGCGAAGCCACGGCGGAACGGATCAAGAAGGATTATGGCTGTGCGACCGTACCCGAGGACGGCGTCGGCGAGCAGGTCACCATCAAGGGCCGCGACCTCGTCAATGGCGTGCCCAAGGAAATCACCATCAACCAGGGCCATATCGCCGAAGCGCTCAACGAGCCCATCGGGGCGATCGTCGAGGGCGTGCGCATCGCGCTTGAGAACACCGCGCCCGAACTCGCGGCCGACATTGTCGACCAGGGCATCGTGCTTACCGGGGGCGGCGCGCTGATCCAGGGGCTCGACGCGTTTCTTCGCGAAGAAACCGGCCTGCCCGTGACCGTCGCCGAGGATCCGCTGTCCTGCGTCGCCCTGGGTACGGGGCGCGCGATGGAAGACGAGGTATATCGCGGCGTCCTGATGACCGCTTAACTGGGGGAAGAGGCCGCTTATGGCGCCCACCGGCCACAGGCGTTCCAGCTACTCTCGCCGGGCGCAATACAATCTTTTCACCGGTTATGCAGCCGCCGGAGCCGGAGCCTTGGTCGGAGCAATTCTGCTCGGCCTCTCGCTCTGGCAGCCACGGCTTTTTTCCGGTCCCCGCGGCGCGGCGCAAGACGCAGTGGCGCCTGCAACTGAATCCGTTGCTACCGCGCGCACCGAAAGCAAGGGTCTGATTGCCACCATCAGGGGCTATATGCGCGCCGGTTCGCAGAACGCCGACCTGAAGCGTGAGATAGAGATCGCCCGCATCCGTTTGGCAGAGGCGAACGCGGTCGAGCAGGAAAACCGACGCCTCAAGGCGCTGCTCGGCTTGCAGGACGATGAAGTGAAACCCGTGGCCGTCGCCCGGCTGGTGGGATCGACCGCGGCAAGCAGCCGGCGGTTCGCCTATCTCGGGGCGGGAGAAAACGACGGCGTGAGAGTTGGCATGCCGGTCCGCAGCCCACGCGGCATTGTCGGCCGGATCCTGGAGACCGCCAGCGACTCCTCACGCGTCCTGCTGCTGACCGACAGCGAAAGCGTAGTGCCCGTGCGCCGTGCGAAG
>JBBSMH010000310.1:0-2107 GCA_038233275.1 Sphingomonadales bacterium
CAGCGACAGTTCGGTGATGGGTACCGAAGATGTCGCGACACGCATCGAGAACCAGCTGCGCGAACGGCTTTCGCGTTTCGAGGATCGGCTCACCCGGCTCGAGGTTCATGTTCGCGACGAGAACGGGCCAAAGGGCGGCAATGACGACAAGGCCTGCACGATCGAGGCGCGGATCCGCGGCGGCAAGCCCATCGGCGTCACCGCCCACGCCGACAAGGTGGACGATGCCGCGCGCAAGGCGGCCTCGACGCTCGCCCAGCGGCTCGAGCGCCATTTCGGCAAGTCCGAGCGTCACCGGCACGACCCCTCGCCCGACAAGGTGATCTGAAGAGCGCGCAATGGCGGACAGCGGGACATCGGACATTAAGGAGGATGAGGATCGCCAGCGCCGCCGTCTGCCCCAGATCGGTTTGGCACTCACGGCGCTCTATCTCGCCGCCCTAGTGGTGTATCTGCTTGTCCAGGGCCAGAATCCCGCGGATCTCGCCCTGCACGAGCTCGGCGACTTCCTCGGCGGGGTATCGAGCCCGCTGGCCTTCCTGTGGCTGGTGCTCGGCTTCTTCCAGCAGAGCCGCGAAATCCGCCTGTCGGGCAGGGCGCTCAAGCTGCAGGCGCGCGAAATGCGCCGCAGTGTCGATGAGCACCGGCGTATGGCGGGCGCTCCGAACTCCGGGCCACCGGAGGAGGAGAGCTGAGGGGAAACGGAAAAGCCCCCGCACGCCGCGAGGGCGAACGGGGGCCTTGTCTGGTAGGTTGCTGCGATCAGGCGGGTTCGGTTTCCTTCGCCCGAATATTGGCGCAGCGTTCGGCGAGATCGGTCATGTTCTCGTCGGCCTGATAGACATCCGAGGTGATCTGGTCGAGCTTGGCGACATGGTCGCTCTTGCCCAGCGCCTCTGCGAAGGCCTTGGCCGTGCCAAAGCCGCAGATGCCATAGTGGCACATGCGCTGATATTGGGCGATCAGCACCACGTCACGCACATCGGGGTCTGAAATGTCGGCCTCAAGCACGTGCTTGGTCGCTTCCTTGACCAGCCCTTCCATGCCCTTGCAATGTTCCTTTTCGGACACGCCGCAATCCTCGAGCAGGCTTTTGATCGTTTCGGTGTGTTTCTTGATGCCGTCGGCGGATTTGTTCAACCGGTCGGCGAGGCCGGAATCATCGGTCGCATTGGCCAGTTTGCGAACCACCTGTTCCATCTGCTCGTTGGCGGACCAAGAGTCCTGCAGCTCGTGGGTGTAGCAATCCTTGAGGTTTTTCGGGGCGCTCATAAGCAACTCTCCTGTTCTTGATTTGCGAGAAAGCGACCGCCGCCTTGCGTCGGCCGTGATACTCTATCTACGGACGGAGCGGCTGGCTGGTTCCGGTTGGGGGAACGCATTTGCGACCTTGCGGGCAGCAGGCAGGACGAGCCGGGCTTGGAAGGGTAGGGGAGGGCGCTCAGGGCCAATCGGCGCGGATCAAGCCAACCTGTTCCGGATCGGTCTCGCGCCAGCCGCACCGGGCAATCACCGCATTGCTTTCCACCGGCTCGCGCCCTTCCGCGAGCGACCAGGTGATGTGATAGGTGCTGCCGTCCCAGCGGTCTGTCGAGCCGGCCAGCTCGACCACCAGCGCTTCCACGCCCTCGCCGTCGTCCGCGCGGCCGACGACAGTGCCGCAATCGACCTGCGGAATTGCCGAAGTCTTGTCCCGGCGCCCGAAGGTCACGTGATCGGCGACGGTTTCCCCATAGCTGGGAGGGAAACGGCGCAGCAGACGGTCGCGGTCGTCCGGGTCGATCTTCCAGCCGAGAATCGCGCTGGCGTCCCCGCTCATGTTCCGGCGTCCCGCCGGCCGTCATTCTCCGTCATGCAAAAGCTCCTTGCTCGGAGTCCCATCGATTGAATGAGGTGTGGCATGGCGCGTTCCCACGGGGGGCGTGTAAACCGCTATGCTCCGAGCGAAATTCGTGCTAGTGGATCGCTCGCTGACGTCGAAATTTGCGACGGACTTCGAAATTTGCCGACCGCCGCTTGCCCTTCGGGGCCCCGGCGCAAACCAGACGACGAGTTCCTTTCACTGGACGAACTGACGCACGGCCAAGGCGCAATCTCGCGCAAAGGC
>JBBSMH010000311.1:0-2101 GCA_038233275.1 Sphingomonadales bacterium
CGTCTTGGTGTCGAGGTTGACCGCCAGCTTGCCCGTGCGGATGACCGACTGGCTGTGGCCCTTGGACCGGCGCACCACGGCATGGATGCGGGCGACCAGCTCTTCGCGGTGGAATGGCTTGGTCACGTAATCATCGGCGCCGAAGCCGAAGCTGCGGATCTTGGAATCCATCTCGGCAATACCCGAAAGGATCAGCACCGGCGTCTGCACTTTCGCGACGCGCAGCTTCTTGAGCACGTCGTAGCCGTGCATGTCGGGCAGGTTCAGATCGAGCAGGATGATATCGTAGTCATACAGCTTGCCCAGATCGAGGCCTTCCTCCCCCAGGTCGGTCGTGTAGACGTTGAACCCCTCGGTCGTGAGCATGAGCTCGATGGCCTTGGCGGTGGTCGGTTCGTCTTCGATCAGCAGTACGCGCATGGGTGGTCCCCCCCTTGTGCCCGAAACCTCGGTGCCCCAAACTCGTGGTAACGCCCCGTAAAGGGGTGTTGCCGCTTATTAACCACACAAGGTCTGAACACAAAAGGTTAACGGCGGGTAAAGAGCGTTAACTTTTCTGCCTGTGGCAACGCTGACTCACCCCCCAGGCTAGAGCGCGCGCAGCTTCTTTTCACGCCTGCGGTGCGCGCTTGATCCGAGTCCGATCGCCTCGCGATATTTCGCCACCGTGCGCCGGGCGAGGTCGAAACCTTCGCCGGAGAGCTGGTTGACCAATGCCTGATCGGAGAGCACCGCGGCCGGGCTTTCGGCGTCGATAAGGGCTTTGATCCGCGCCTTGATCGCCTCCGAGCTCGCACCTTCGCCGTCCGCCGCGCCCACGCCGCTGGAAAAGAAGTACTTGAGCTCGAAGGTCCCGCGCGGGCAGGCGAGATATTTGTTGCTAGTCACCCGGCTGACAGTCGATTCGTGCATTTCGATCGCCTCGGCCACCTCACGCAGGACCAGCGGCTTCATCGCGCTCACCCCTGTGCGGAAAAAGCCTTCCTGGCGCTTCACGATTTCAGCAGCGACCTTGAGGATGGTTTTCTGTCGCTGGTCGAGCGCGCGGACAAGCCAGTGCGCGTCGGCGAGGTGCTCCTTGAGCCAGTTCCGGCTGTCCTTGTCCGTGCAGCCCTCACGCAATTCGAGATAATATTCCCGGTTGACCACGAGGCGCGGCAGGCTGTCCTCGTTCAGCCGGATATTCCATCCATCGCTGCCGCCGGGAGAGACGAGCACATCGGGCACGATCCCCGTGGCCTCGCCCCCCCCATAGCGGCAACCGGGCTTGGGATCGTAGCTGCGTAATTCGGCGAGCATGTCCGCGAAGTCCTCCTCGTCGACTTCGCACATGCGCTTGAGTCTCGCGAATTCTCCCTTCGCCAGAAGATCGAGGTTGTCGATGAGGCGCGCCATGCACGGATCGTAGCGGTCGGCTTCCCTCGCCTGGAGCGCGAGGCATTCGGAAAGCGTGCGCGCGCCGACCCCGGTCGGATCGAGCGACTGAATGAGGGTAAGCGCCCGTTCGACTTCGGCGACGGGCGCATCCAACTCCGATGCGACCAGGCGCAAATCCCCGGTGAAATAGCCTGCCTCGTCCAGCTCGCCGACCAGCCGGTTGGCGATGATCGCCTCGCGCGCATCGTGAGCCGCCGCTCCGATCTGGTCCAGCAAGTGTTCCGCCAGCGTCGGGCCCGCCGCGCCGCGGTTCTCGAGGTCGGGCAGGTCCTCGCCGGAATGGTGCGTCCCGGCCGCTCGCCCCCAGTCGGCGTCGCCGGGCGCGCGCTCCGGATCGAGCGCGGTTTCCGGCACGTCAAGCGCGCTTTCGCCATCGAAATCGGGAGAGGCATCATGTTCGGGCGCGTCCGGTGCCGCATCTTCGCCTGCTTCGCGCGATACCTCGCCCGCTTCGAGCAGGGGATTGCGTTCAAGCGCTTCGGCGACATGCGCCTCGATTTCCAGATTGGACAGCGCAAGCAGGCGGATGGCCTGCTGCAACTGCGGCGTCATGACCAGCGACTGGCTTTGCCGGAGGTCGAGGCGCGGCGTCAGCGCCATGGTTCAGGGCCGGGTGGGCGCTCGCGTCACAATGTGAAGCCTTCGCCCAGATAGAGCCGCTTCA
>JBBSMH010000312.1:0-2063 GCA_038233275.1 Sphingomonadales bacterium
AACCTCACCAAGCGGTGGCGGAACGGCGCCTCGCTGACGGTGGGCAAGATCAACGTGTTCGACCTTTCCGCCCAGCTCCCGATTAGCGGCGGGGGCGGAATTGAAGGGTTCATGAACCTCGCTTTCGCGCTTCCCCCCAGCGCGATCGTGCCCGGATCGATCGTCGGGGTGACGTTCAATGTGCCGACCGAAAAGGCATTGTTCCGCCTCTGGGTGTTCGACCCCAATCTCGCTTCGCGCCGCAGCGGGCTCGACGATCTGTTCGGCGACGGGGTCGGCATGCTCGCCTCGGTCACCGTGCCCGTCACGCTGGGGGGCAAGCAGGGCTATTACGCGCTCAAGCTGGCCGGAAGCACACGCACGGGCATCAACGCCCGTTCGCTGCCTCCAGTGCTCGTACCTGCGCCCGGAACGGGTTTCGGCGAAGGCAAAGGCGAATTCGCAGTCATTCTGGCCGGCTCGCAATACATTTCCGGCGGCCCGCGCGATCCCGCCGGCGGCATCGGTGTATTCGGGCAGGTCTACGTCTCGGCGGGGGATCCCACCTTCCTCGACTGGAGCGCGCAAGGCGGCGTTTCGGGCAATCCCCCGGGCCGGCCGCAGGACCGCTTCGGTCTCGGCTGGTTTCGCTATTCGCTGCCCGAAGTCATGATCGCCGCGCTGGCGAACCGCGTCGCGCTCGAGGACGAGGAGGGGCTGGAGGCCTTCTACACGCTCGGCCTCACCGAACATATCCGCCTCACCGTCGATGTGCAGGTGATCGACAGCAGCATCGCGGCGCGCGACACCGGCGTGCTCGGCCATCTGCGGCTGGTGACCGCGTTCTAGAGAGCGATTTGCCGAGCGCGACGGACCCTAGGTCGCAGCGCGATGCGGAAATGGCTGCGGACATGGGGCCTCAGGATTGAGTTCACGCTGCTGGCCGCAGTGTCATTGTTGGGGCTGATACTGACCTTGCGAGAATGCGCCCTCCGCATTGAGCGCCGCGCGGCGGGCGATTAGGGCGGCGCGAGCTTCCTCTTCGGTCATGCGCGCTACACGGCCCAATCGATGCGGCCGCGTCCATGGCGCTCGAGAAAGGCGTTCGCGCGGCTGAACGGGCGGCTGCCGAAGAAGCCGCGATGTGCGGACAGCGGGCTGGGGTGCGGACTCTTGAGGATCAGATGCGGGGTATCGCCCTGCAGCGCGGCGATCCGCGCAGCCTTGCCCTGCGCATGGCTGCCCCACAGGATGAAGACGGTCGGTTCCGCGCGCGCCGCGACCGCCGCCACCGCTGCATCGGTGATCGCCTCCCACCCGCGCCCCGCATGGCTGCCCGCGCAGCCCGCCTCTACCGTGAGCGCATTGTTGAGCAACAACACGCCCTGCCGCGCCCAGCGGGTCAGATCGCCATGATCGGGCCGGGGGATGCCGAGATCGCTTCGCAGTTCCTTGTAGATATTGGCGAGGCTCGGCGGGATCTGTACGCCTTGGGGCACCGAGAAGCACAGCCCCATCGCCTGGCCGGGGCCGTGATAGGGATCCTGCCCGAGGATCACGACTTTCACCGCGTCGAGCGGCGTCAGTTCGAGCGCCTTCAGCCGACACCCACGCGGGGGGTAGATCGATTTGCCGCCCGCTTCTTCGGCGCATAGCCAGCCGCCGAGCCGCCGCGCTTCGGGCGTCGCCAGGACGGGCTCGAGCGCACCTCGCCAGCTTTCGGGTATCGCCTCGCTTGCCATGCGGCATGGTTACGCCGCGGGCCGCTCTCCCGCCAGCACCCCTTCCCTCCCATCCCCAATCCGCCTAAGGCGCTTGCCCATATGGCAGTGCATTTCCACGACGAAGACTTGCCGCCCGGCGTGCTGGGCGCCAGGCCCGTTGCGATCGATACCGAGACAATGGGCCTCGTCACTCCGCGCGACCGGCTGTGCCTGGTGCAGATCAGCGACGGCGGCGGCGACGAACATCTCGTCCGGTTCGCACCGGGCAGCAGCTACGAGGCGCCCAATCTCAAGGCGGTGCTGGCCGATCCCGCACGGCTCAAGCTCTATCATTTCGCGCGCTTCGACCTCGCGGCAATC
>JBBSMH010000313.1:0-2035 GCA_038233275.1 Sphingomonadales bacterium
TGAAATTGCTTTCCAGCCGCCAGATGCGATCGGCACCGAAATCGCTTTCCAGTCCGACCATCACCGGCTCGCTGGCATGGGCAGCGGTATAGGCCTTGCTGCCCCACAGCCCGGTTTCCTCCGCCCCCGCCATCAACACGCGGATGGTGCGCAGCGGCTGGCCCGCCCGCGCAACATTGAGCGCGGCGGCGGCCACGATCCCGCACCCGGCCCCATCGTCGAACGCGCCGGTGCCGTTCCACCAGCTGTCGATATGACAGGCGACCAGCACCGGGGGCAGCGACGGATCGCGACCGACGATCTCGCCCACCACATTGCCGCTGGCGGTCGTGCCCAGCGAGCGCGGGGTCAGTGTCAGTTTCATCACGATCGGTCGGCCCGCCGCGCGATCGAACATTCGTTCGAGATTGGCGGCGTCGGGCAGGCTTAGCGCGCCTGCCGGAGTGGGTGTGGCGTCATCGGCGAAATCCGTGCCGCCCGCATGGGGGTTGCGATGCCAATCCGTGCCGACGGATTTGATCACTGTCGCGATCGCCCCCTTCTGGGAAGCGAACCGTGCACCCACCCAGCGCGCTGGGCCGGCGAAGCCGTATTGCGATCCATCCTGCGTGCGCGTCATGGAGTGGCTGATGTAGGCGATCTTGCCCGCAAGGCTTCCGGCAGGGGCGGCGCGCAGATCGTCGATGGATTCGAATTCGACCACTTCGGCGGTGATGCCCTCCGGCCCGGTCGAAACGCTGCCGCCGAGCGGTTGGACCACCAGCGGCTGCGGAAAAGGGCTGAGGATTTCGGCGCGGTGGACTTCGCCCGGAACCCAGGTTTCCATCTGGAACGGCTCGTCGGCGACATTGGCGAAGCCGTGTGTCCGCAGCCAGCGCATGGCCCATTCGCGGCCCCGCTTCTCAGCCTCTGTGCCCGCCTGGCGCGGCCCGACCTCGGTGGTGATTCCCTCGACGAAATCCCAGGCCAGCGTGTCGCTCTCGAGCGCTTCGTCGGCGATTGCGGCAAGGATTCCGGGGGCTTGTGACTGAGCGGGGACGGCGAGTGCGAGGGCGGCGAGCGCGAAAAATGCTATTTTCATGGAATTATCGCTAGGGCGGCTCCTCGGCACTGTCCAGAGGTTGCGCTCAGCCGCTCTCGCATAGCTCCCAGAAGCGTTCGACATTGCTGCGCGCCTCCTCCGCCTGCGGATCGATCAGCAATTCCACCGCATCGGCGAAGCGCTCGGCGTCGGCGAGCCATTCGCGCTCCAGCGTGGCAGCGGCCAGAGCCTGCCAGCGCGCGCGGTCGCCGGCGGTGGCGAGCATGGCGCGCGCGATGCTGGCGGGAGATTGCGGCTCGACCACATGGCCCGTCTCCCCGCCACGGACCAGCGCATCGCGGGCCCCGACCGCCGGGCTGACGATCGCCGGAATCCCCAGAGCCACCGCCTCGTTGACAACCAGCCCCCATTGCTCCTCCACGCTGACCAAGCACAGCGCCAGCGCCTGCGACAGGCGGCGCGCCACGCCTTGTGAAGTGAGCCGGCCGGTGAACTCGACGCCTCCCGCGATGCCCAGCCGGTCGGTCAGCGCGCGCAATTCGCCCGCCTGCGGTCCGTCGCCCACCAGCAGCATTCGCCGCGCACCCTCGCCCGCCTGGGCGCGGTATCTGGCATAGCCTTCCAGCAGCGTGGGCAAATTCTTCTTGCCTACGAACCGCCCGATGAAGGTGAAGGGCCGCTCCTCCCACGCGAGCCGTTCCGCCCCCTCGGCCAGGCGGCGGATTCGCGCCACCGAAAGCGTATCGTAACCCGGCAGGATCGGTCGCTCCCCGAAGCCGAGGAAGCGCAAATAATCGCGCTGGCGCAGCCCCGCGACCACCGCGCCGGAAAAACCCGCCAGCAGGCGCGCCTTGACCTGTTCGCGCAGGAGATTGCGCGGCTTGTCGTCGAACTTGCTGTCGGTCATCGCATAGATCCGCCGCCCGCGCGCCCTCCAGCGCCATGACAGCGCGACGATATCGGGCGCGGACCAGGGCACGCCCGAGAGCACCA
>JBBSMH010000314.1:0-2023 GCA_038233275.1 Sphingomonadales bacterium
CAGGCGAACCTACAACGAAAACTGGCTGATCGAACGGCATGGCCACCGCTCGCCAGCCCAGTTCCGACGCGACCAGATGGACAAGCTGCCCCTGGCCGCATAATCGCAATCGGGTGTCTCAGAAACCGGGGGCGGTACACATGCAACACGCAGTAGTCGAGAAGCATGGCCCGTGCCCATCATGCCATGGGTGCGCTATGAGCAAATCTCGCCCTGCGTTCGCTGGTGGCAAAGAATGCCATTCGCGGCCATTTGTCATTCGCTTATTTATCGCCCTGCCGATGACACGAAGTCCGGCTGAAACAGCGCCAATCGACAAGACATCAGCGGTCGAGGGGGGCGACCACCAGATCGATCAGCCGGCTGAAGCCGGCGCTGTCCAGCCCGTCAAACGAGAGGGCCATCGTTTCGATCTCGTCGGCTCTGTCCCGGGCGATCAGTCCGTCGGTGAAGGTCGTATATTTGTCGTGGAACTCGTCCTCGCTCATCGGATTGTCACGATCGCCCTTGGGCGTGCGCGGCTCCGACATAATTTCGCGTCCTTCCTTGAGATACAGCGTCACGTCCGCCCAGCGCTTGCCGACGCTGATGCGGGTATAACGCTCCGTTTCCACGAGGTCGGTGGCGTTGGAAATGCGGCGGATTTCCTGGTCGTCGAGAACCTCCGGCGCAAGCTCCTGCGGTCCAATCCTGCCGCGCACGATCATTGCTGCAACCGGAAAGACGATAGAATAGCTCATCTCGTCCAGCGTGTTCGGACTGTAACCTGCCAACCGCACTGCATAATGAAATGTCTGGATACGGACGCGCTCGATGTCGCTGCTGGAAAGACCGTTTGCCAGCATCAGGTCGCGCGCCGCGTCGATTGCCGGATGCGCCCAGCGGCAAACCGGATAGCGCTTGTAGTGAGTGTCTTCGGCGATGCGCCAGGCTTTGCCGAGGTCGCGCCACCATGATTCGGCCGCATTCCCCTCGGCCGTAATCGCCGGAGCGCCGGTAAAGCCGAGCTCGGCCATGTAGGCAGCCATGACGCCCGAAGGCGCGCCCCAGCCAACCCCGTCGCGAAGCATAGTCGGGTGATCGATGCAGCGCATCATCTGGCTGCGCGGCCCGTGATATTCCGCGATGCCGGCAGCGTGACGTATCTGCTCCCGCTCGAGGCCGAGTAGGCGGGAGACGCCCGCCGCGACGCCAACCGCGGTCCACGCGCCGGAGGTGTGGTAGTCCGCGGCTGTGCCGTGCAGGGTCAGGCCCGCGCGGTAGGCGATCTCGTAGGCTAAGGTCAGCGCCACCATGAAGTCTTCTCCGGAAATCCCGCGCCCCGAGGCGCGCAAAGAATCGGCGACGCTCAAGAGAGCCGGCAAGACCGCAGAGCCGGCAGGGCCCGTGCACGGGCTGGTGCCGTCATGTCCGTCGATGGAATCGATCGTGAAGGCCCCAGAAAAGGCGGCACCCGCCGGACTGACTGGCCTTCCATCGAACAGCATCCGGGCTGCCCCGATGTCGGGTGACGAGCGCCACAACCGATCGGCGATCCTTCTGGTGATCGCGGAGATTTCGGTGGTCGCGCCGACCGCCGCCACACCCAATATGTCGGCGAAGCTGCGCCTGAGGATGACGCGCACCTCTTCTGGTATGGCGTCATAGGTGAGGCCGGCGGCGAAGTCGGAAAAACTGGTGACGGTCAAGATAATCTCCGGTCTCAGTGTGACAGACGCTGCTCGACGGTGCGCCGGCTGTTCAGGGCGGAAACCGTCATGTTCGGCCCAAGGTGGTCCGGCCCGACCTTGACATGGATGATCGCGGCTTTTCCGCTCGCGATCGCCCGTTCGAACGCGGGAGCAAACTCTTCCGTTGTTTGGACGGTTTCGCCATGGCCGCCATAGCCGATCGCCACGGTGGCGAGATCGGGATTGGTGAGGCCAGTTCCTGAATTCCGGCCCGGGAAGCTGCGTTCCTGGTGCATGCGGATGGTGCCGTAGGACCCATTGTCGACGACGATGAAAATGGGATCGAGCCGATA
>JBBSMH010000315.1:0-2021 GCA_038233275.1 Sphingomonadales bacterium
CGCCGCGACCTTCTCGCTGATGCTGACGGGCGAGGTGCTCGAGCGGCCCGAAGAGCACCAGCGCGGCATGGGGCGCAGGCTCAAGAGCACGATCAATCGGCTCGGCGAGCCGGTGATCCGCAAGGCGACGCTGCAGGCGATGAAGATCCTCGGCGGGCAGTTCGTCTTCGGGCGGACGATCGATGAGGCGATGAAACGCGCCGCGCCCGAACGCGCGCGCGGGCTGACCCACAGCTTCGACATGCTGGGTGAAGCGGCGATGACCTATGCCGATGCCGAGCGTTACCGCACCGCCTACGAGCATGCGATCGAGCGCGTCGCGCGGGAGGCCGCGGGGGGGATCGGTGCATCGCCGGGAATCTCGGTCAAGCTTTCCGCCCTGCACCCGAAATATGATTACCTCCACGCGGAGCAGTCGCGGGAGGACCTCGTCCCGATCCTTCGCGCGCTGGCCGCGAAGGCGCGCGATGCGAACGTCCACTTCACCATCGACGCCGAGGAGGCCGAACGGCTCGAACTCTCGCTCGACATCTTCGAGGAGCTGGTCGCCGACGACGAGCTGTTCGCCAACGGCACGCCGGAGGGCTGGACCGGCTTCGGCCTCGCTGTTCAGGCCTATCAGAAGCGCGGCGTTCCGCTGTGCGATTGGCTCGTCAGGCTTGCGCGCAAGCACGGACGCAAACTGTTCGTCCGGTTGGTGAAGGGTGCTTACTGGGACACCGAGATCAAGCTGAGCCAGGTGGGCGGCCAAGCCGACTTTCCAGTCTTTACCCGCAAGGTAGCCACCGATGTTTCCTATCTCGCCTGCGCGGAGAAGCTGCTGTCGGCCCCCGATGCGATCTACCCCGCCTTCGCCACGCACAATGCCTATACCGTGGGAGCGATCAAGGCGCTCGCACGCGCTCAGGCAGCCACAGGTGACGGCACCGACACGGCCCCTTTCGAATTCCAGCGTCTTCACGGCATGGGCGAGGACATTTACGAGGCGCTCGCCACAATCGAGGGCAACAATCGCACGCCCGTGCGCATTTACGCCCCCGTCGGCGTGCACAAGGACCTGCTCGCCTATCTCGTGCGCCGCCTGCTCGAAAACGGAGCGAATTCCTCTTTCGTCAACCGCATGGCCGATGCCGATGTCCCTGCGGCGGAGCTGGCGAGCGACCCGGTGGCGGAACTCGCCGCGCTCGAACCCAAGCGCAATCCCGACATTCCTCTGCCGGGTGATATCTTTCCCAACCGCGCGAACAGCACCGGCATCGACCTGGCCGACCCGCTGGTCCGCGGGCCGCTGATCGAACGGCTGGAGCAGCTGGATGATCGGCACTGGGATGCGGCCCCGACTTTCCCTTCGGATATCCCGGGCGAATCCGCGCCGATCAACTCGCCCCACGATCTGACCCAGGAGGTCGGCACGCGGCGCGATGCCACCGCCGCCGAGGTCGAGCACGCGATCGGGCGTGCGCAGGCGATCCAGCCGGGCTGGAACGCGCTGGGGGGTGAGAAGCGCGCGCTGCTGCTCGAAGCCGCGGCCGACGCCTTCGAGGCGCACACCGACGAAATCCTCAGCCTGTGCCAGCGCGAAGCGGGCAAGACGCTGGTCGATGCGGTGCTCGAACTGCGCGAGGCGGTGGACTTTCTACGCTATTACGCGGGCGAGGCGCGGGCGATGTTTTCCGCCCCCTACCTGCTGCCGGGCCCCACCGGCGAGGAAAACCGGCTGACCTTGGCCGGTCGCGGGGTATTCGCCACCATTTCTCCGTGGAATTTCCCGCTGGCCATCTTCATCGGCCCGGCTGCCGCGGCGCTCGCCGCGGGCAATACGGTAATTGCCAAGCCGGCCGAACAGACGCCGCTGATCGCCGCGTTGGCGGTGAAGCTGTGCCACGACGCAGGCATTCCCGAGGAAGTTTTCCAATTGAGTCCCGGCGCGGGCGATGTCGGCCAGTTCATCACATCCGATCCGCGCATCGCCGGCGTCGCCTTCACCGGCTCGACCGACACGGCGCGGGCGATCAATCGCA
>JBBSMH010000316.1:0-2016 GCA_038233275.1 Sphingomonadales bacterium
CGCGCGGCGGGTCTGACCAATGTCATTATCGTCGGCTCGGTCGATGAGGGAAACAATTTTTCCAGCTTCAGCCAGCGTGCGGGCAGCCAGGCGCAGTGGTTCCTCAGCGCACGCGGCGAGCGGATCTGTTGCGTCTATGAGAATGGCCAGATTTTCGTCGGTATGGACGACCAGGGGGCCTTTCGACTGCTGTTTTCGGGAACCAGCTTTGCCGCACCACAGGTCGCGGGCGCGGTGGCGCTGCTCGGACAGGCATTCCCCAATCTGACAGGGCAACAGATTGTCCAAATTCTGCTCGAAAGCGCGCGCGACGCGGGCGATACCGGCATCGACACCACCTATGGCCGCGGTGTGCTGGACATCGCCCGCGCTTTCCAGCCCGCGGGCACGACGACGCTGGCGGGCGGAACGACGAGGATGCGGATCGGCTCCGACACCGCCGTGGCATCGCCCGCGATGGGGGACGCCTTCGCAAGTACAGGACCGGTCAATACGATCCTGCTCGACAAGTACAAAAGGGCCTATGAATATGATGTTGCGGCCGGCCTGCGCGGTGCTGCGCCGCAGGGGCGGTTGCACGGCGCGCTCGACGTTCGCCAGCGGCACGTTGCGGCGAGCAGCGAGGCGCTGTCGCTCGCATTCACGATTGCCGATCCGGGCAACCGTCCCCGGTCGGAATGGTCCCGACAGCTGCGGCTGACGCCCGAGCAGGCCGAGGGCGCCCGCCTGCTGGCGGCGCGTGTGGCATCGAGGATCGCGCCCGATACGCAGCTCGGTTTCGCCTTGGGTGAGGGCGCATATGGCCTGACCGCACAGCTTCAGGGCCAGTCGCGCCCCGCGTTTCTGATCGCGGGCGAGCCGGGCAATGAGTTCGGCTTCGCGCGGAGCAGCGACACAGGACTGGTCCTGCGGCGCCAATTTGGCGATTTGGGACTGTCCCTGTCGGCCGAGAGCGGCGAAGCGTGGCTCGGCAATTGGCGGCGCGACGACAGCCTGATGCCCGGCACGGGCGAGCGGAGTCCCTATCGCAGTTTCGCGATCTCCGGAGACCGCAGCCTTGGCCCACTGGACCTCGTGCTGGGCCTCACATGGATGCAAGAGGACGAGACGGTTCTCGGCGCCTATTTCGCAGACAGCCTGGGCGCACGCGGCGCGGACAGCCTGTTCATCGATGCTTCCGCCGCATTCCAGCTCCCCGATCAGTGGCGGTTGGGCGCGGGATACCGGCACGGATTCACCCAGCCGCGAGAAACCGGCCTTGTGGCGGCCGGCTCAGGCTTTGCCAGCAACAGCTGGTCGCTCGATCTGTCGCGCAGCAATGTGTTCCAGTCAGCCGACAGCCTCGGCTTTCGGATCTCCCAGCCGCTCCGCGTGGCCTCGGGCGGAATCTCCTTCGATATCCCGGTGAGCTACAGCTACGCCACGCAGAGCGCCACCTTCGACACGCGCACCATCTCGCTCCGTCCCACAGGGCGCGAGATGATCGGCGAGATGAGCTGGCGAGGAACCCTGTGGACGGGCGAGGCCGGCGCTAGCGTCTATTATCGTAGCGACCCAGGGCATCACGCGGCGCTGCCCAATGATGCAGGCGTCGCACTCAGTTGGCGGAGGCGCTTCTAGGCCGGCATTCCCGCGGCGATGGCGAATTGGTGGGCGCGGTCCACCAACGGCGCGACGCGCTCGCTCATCGATTTCGCGTGGGCGGATGAGGCGGTGCCATCGATCACCCGCTTCTTGATCCCTTGCATGATCCCAGCGAGCCGGAACAGATTGTAGGCGAAATACCAGTCCATCGGCGGCACCGGAAAGCCCGTCCGGGCGACATAACGCTCGACTGCTTGCTCGACCGTGGGAATGCCCAGAGCCTCCAGATCGAGGCCGAGGAGGCCCGCGCGACCGTCCGCGGGATTGTGCCAGTTGAGGCAGAGGTAGCTGAAATCGGCGATGGGATCGCCCAGCGTCGAGAGTTCCCAATCAAGTACCGCGAGAACCCGGTTGGCGTCTTTTTCGAAGATC
>JBBSMH010000317.1:0-1953 GCA_038233275.1 Sphingomonadales bacterium
TCATGGGCGACTGGTCGCCCAACCAATACATCAACATCCAGCTCTCTGACCACCACGGCGAGCTTGAGAGCGTGCAGGCCGCACTGACCAGCCGCGAGGCCCGCGAGCTCGCATACCGGCTGCTCGTGCTCGCCGAGCATGCCGACCTTCGCGCGCAAGGGCTGGGGCGATGAGCGCCCCGGCCAAGACCCAGGCACTCGAAGCGCTCGTCGAGGCGCACGCCCGCGAGCTGCATCTGCCCGCGATCCGCCAGCGCTTCCGACAGCTCGCCACCGAGGCGACCCGTGAGCAGCAAACCCCGCTGGCGTACCTCGCCGCGCTCTTGGAGGCCGAGGTCACCGAGCGCGCCGAACGCCGCGAGCGCCGCCGCCTGCTCGATGCGCGCTTCCCGATCATCAAAACGCTCGAGGAGTTTCGCTTCGACGACAACCCGAAAGTCCCGCAAGCCACGATCGCTGCGTTGGCCCAGGGCTCCTGGATCGATGACCGAGAATCGGTGATCTTCATCGGCGAGTCCGGAACCGGCAAGACGATGCTCGCGACCGCCTTGGCGGTCTGCGCCTGCCAACACGGACGCCGCGTCAGATTCACGACGCTCGCCGGCCTCGCCAACGAGCTGCAAGAAGCCGACAGCCGCCGCGAGCTCGCAAGGGTCGTCGCGCGCTACGCCCGCACCGAGCTTGTCGTATTGGATGAACTCGGCTATCTCGCCCTGCCCGACGGCGCCGCCGAACTCGTCTTTCAAGTCATCTCAGAACGCAACGAGCGCGGATCGCTGATCGTCACGACCAACCTGCCATTCGGCGAATGGACGAAGGTCTTCCCCGACCCCAGGCTCGCCAAAGCCGTCGTCGACCGCATCACTCACAAGGCGCACATCATCCAGACCGGCACAGAGTCCTGGCGCTTTCGCCACGGCCTCGAACACCGCGGGACCCGGCGATGACGCGCCAGCGCCCGGACGCAGCTACGGCTCGCCCTACGGGCTCGCCTGCGCTGCGACCGGGCGCTGCGGCACAATCCACGTACACGACAACCACACGGAGGTGGGGCCACTCCAAGCGTCCGCGCTGGGGCCACTGCAAGCGGCCGCTGCGAACGATGGACCGGATGACCAATTCGTGCCCCTACACGTCGCCGAGCTCGAGTTTGACGAGCACAACGAAGCGGAGATGGCGCGCCACGGGGTATCGGCCATCGAGGTCTTCCAGGTTCTCGAGGCGGACTATCGCCTTTTCCGCAACAAGCGCAATCGCGCGGCGGAATACGTCATGATCGGCGTCTCGTACGGAGGCCGACTGCTCACTGTGCCGCTGGCACGCACCGCTGTCCCCGGCCGCTGGAGGCCCGCTACCGCCTGGGAAAGTTCTACCGCCGAAAGGACCCGATACGAATCATGAACGAGACCAACGACCCAACCACGCGTCCCCAGGCCGCCGATCTTGAGGCGGTTGAGCATCAGTCGGCCTCCAAGCGCGCGGCCGTTATCTCGGTGCGCCTTGAGCCCGCCGATGCCATGCGCCTTGGGGATCTGGCGAAGCGCGCCGGCATGACGCTGTCGGAGTATGCCCGGCAGGTTCTGAAGGAGACTATCGACACCTCTTGGAAGGTTCGAACGAGCGGCAACTTCACCGCGGTTGTGGGTCGCACTTCCCCGACCGGCGGAACCGTCTCAATTTCCGAGCGCGCTCTCGTCGCGCACTGAAGCGCGCGCGCCAGTTGCGCGCCAGTCCGTCGCTGGGCGGATCGGATTCAGCCGGATTCAGCCGGATAGTTACTCGGGCAATCTCCCTGCACACGTCAGGAAAGCCGGAAAGCCCAGCATCTACGGGCGTTCAGCGCGCTGCCGGTCCTACTTCGAATCCCCGTAGCGGTATGAGGAACCTGGCGCAGTTCGAACCTCGCGGTGGCATTGGGCCGGGGCGGCGCAGTTCAGCGAGCCTGGCGGGCCCA
>JBBSMH010000318.1:0-1944 GCA_038233275.1 Sphingomonadales bacterium
CCGGTCGAGCCCGGCGTCGATCGAAAGCGCGGGATCCCGCTCCAGTTCGCGCTCGGGAAGCTGCCGCTCGATCTCCTCGCGGGTCGGCGGTGTGCCTTGCGTCTGGCCCAGCGCGCTTCCCGCCGTTGCCGCCAGCGCGATCGCCAGCGCGGTCGATCCCACCCGTGCGAGGAATTTGGTTCTTGCGCCGATTTTCCCCTCCCCCCTCATCTCATCTTACTCCGCTTCGCCCGCGCTGCCCTGCGGCGATCGCGATAGCTGCGTGCTCGCGCCGTCCCCAACCAATGCGAAACCCGCCCAGTAATAAGGGTGCGAGGTCACCGCCTCGTCCATCAGCGCATGTTGCGATTGCTTGAGCGCCGCGCCCAAGGGCATCGTCTGTCCGGCGCGGAACATCTCGCTCACCAGCCGTTCGGTCGCTCGATAATCGTCGGGCGCGGGCCAATGGCTCGCGAGCACCGTGCGCCCGCCCGCGCCCACGAAGGCGCGCACCAGCCCGTCCAGCGCCGTGCCCCCGCCCGTGGTCAATCCTGCCTCACGCGTCGCCTCGATGCTCGCCCCGGCGGCGGTATCGCAGGCCGAGAGGATCACAACGTCGGCATCGAGGTCGAGGTCGAAAATCTCGTCGAAACTGAGCAGCCCGTCCGATCCCTCGCCGCCGAAGGAGGTCAGCAGCGCAGGTTGTACCGAACAGCGCGGATGGGGCGGTGTGACCAGCCCGTGTGTGGCGAAATGGAGGATGCGGAACTGGTCGAGATCCTGCCTGGTCTTGATCGCCGTGTCGGTGAAAGAGGCGCCGGTCTCGATTTCGGAGGCGCCTTCGCCCACGATCGACCGGGCGACCCACAGTTCGCTGGCGTCGATCGGCTGGTTCCAGGTGGCGATCCCCCATCCGCAGCTGTCGCTGCCGCTGACGATAGCGCCCCTTGTCGATGCCACGGTGGTCTCGCCGAGCGGCTGGTTTTGTCCGAAGCCGATATACTCGCGAGCCGCAGCCGAAGACGGCGCACGGCGCGCGTCGGCGAAGCCCTGGGCGGAGACCGCCGTGCTGATCCGCCGATCGCGGCCGAGCCATTCGACGCCGGTGAAATCGTATTCGTCGATCGCTGCCTGTGTCTCGTAGCGCGCCAGCGAAGCCGCGTCCGCCACCAGCAGATCCGCCGGCAGCCGCAACATCGCGCCATCGGGCTCGAAGATCAGATGGTCGATGGCTCCCAGATCGGCAGCCACCGGGCCGAACAGCTTTCCGAAAAGCTCGTGCGAGGAGTCCAGGTCGAACGGATAGGTAACGTAGCGATCGCCTTCCTGAACCGAAATCGAGGCGCGCAGCATATCGACCAGGAAATCGAGGTCCTGCTGGCGCATCGGTACTTTCCATACGCGAGCGCGGTCCGCGGTCGACCAGACCATGAAGAGATCGCTTCCGGCCACCGCCAGCCGCGCATAGGCTTCCCCCGGACGCAGCAGCGACTGGAATTCGTCGAGTCCGATCGCGCGATTGGCGACTGCGCGATATTGCGGGAAATCGGCGAGCTGCGCCTGCGTGCGAAGCTGCGCTTGTTCGAGACTCTCGATCCGCTGCTCGAGCTCGTTAGCGCGCATCGCCACTTCGGCGGTCTGCTCCGCCCTTGTCAGCGCCAGATATCGCACGCGCAGCTGCTCTACCTCGCGCGCCCGATCGATCGACTGGCGGAAAAGGCGCGACGCCTCGTCGGACCCCGCGCTCAATTCGCGCGCGAAGACCGCCTGCGTTTCGGCAATGCCCGGCCGCACGAGCAATTGCGCCGCGCGGAAGAACCGGCTTGCGGCCTGCGGATCGTTGTCGGCCCGCTGCGCCAGATGGCGGTAGTAGGGGCGCATGAGGTTGACAAAACCGGTCCCGCCGCCGCCGCGAGTCAGAGTGCGCTCGACCACTTCCTCGTAAGCTGCCAGCCCTTCGGCCTC
>JBBSMH010000319.1:0-1942 GCA_038233275.1 Sphingomonadales bacterium
TGTAGACTTTCGCGATGCCCGAGACGGCGCCGCTCCGGTGGTTCAGCACCGCTTCGAGAACATGCGGCGCGATGCCGAGCCGAGCCATGCCGCTCGCCGCCGTGCGTCTCAGATCGTGGATCACGAACGGCGGGATAGGGTCGTCTGAGAGCTTCGCAATTGCCTTATCGAGGCGCTGCTTGCCCTTCGCGAAGCCCGAGACTGGAGCGTCGCCTGTGGTCGTGAAGATCAGTCCCTTGCGCCCGATGCGCCCCACACTGGCCAGCACATCAAGAGCCGGCCCCGACAGCGGCACAACGTGCGCTTCGCCATTCTTCGCCCTTGCCGCACCGATGGTCCACAGATCGCCGTCTAGCTCCCTGTCGGTCATCTCCGCGGCCTCTCGCAGCCGCTGCCCCGTCAGCAGGAGAAACCGATAGAGCGGGCCGAACGGTTGTCCCAGGCTCCCACAGGCGCGCCAGAGCAGCGCAACCTCGTCATCGCTTAGAACGCGGTCCCGGCTCCGCTCCGGGGCGGGAGGCTTGACGCCATCGGTTGGGCAACCGTCGAGCACGCCGCGGGCCTTGAGCCAGCCGAAGAATGCCCGCAGATAGGCCAGCGTCCGGTTCGCCGCGATTGGCGATCCGCTATCAACGATCCCATCAAGCAATTCGACCACGTCGCGTTTCGAGATGGTCCCGACGTCGCGCTCGCCCCATGATGCGACGGCCGACTTGTCGAGAGATCGCCGCGCCTCCGCTCCCGTCCTGAGGTGCGCGAGGTGACGCTTGTGGTACGCGTCCACCAGCGTGCTGATCTTGTCGCGTTCAGTCTCTCGCGCAACCTTGGCATCTGCCCTCGCATCGGCCTTCGCCGCACTAGGGTCCTGCCCCATCCCGATCGCGCGGGCGGCCTTCCTGGCTTCTTCCCGAGCTTCGGCCAAAGGCAGGGCAGGGAACTTGCCCAGCGTCAGCTTGCGCGGCTTGTCGCCATGCCGATACCGATAAGCCCACGACTTCGCGCCGCTTGGCTGCACCACGAGATACATGCCGGGGAACGCCCCGTCCGGTACCTCCCGCCGCGCCGAAGCCGGCTGCGCCGCCTCTACCGCCTTTGCCGTGAGCGCCTTGGTCATTTCTACCCCCCCGCCCCTTCCGGGGTAACGCCTGGGTAACGTGAACCGTGTGTCAGGCCCAGTTACCCCGCGTTAGTATCATGGGATAACATCCAAGCTAACGCAATGGCTTCGGTCCATGTTTTTTCAAATGGACGCTATGATATGTTGGGGCTTGTTACGTGCAAAATCCTGATTTGTAATCAGAGGGTCGGGAGTTCGAGTCTCTCTGGGGGCACGTGGAAGATCGCCGGAGGCCGGAGCGCGGCGCATGATCCTGCCGGCGTGTCGGCGCGCGGTTCAGATGGGGCGGGCCTCGCGCGGGATGTAGCCCACGAAGCCCGAGATGCGCCAGCGGCCCTCGAGCCTGAGACAGAAGTACAGCGTCTTCCAGTCCAGGCGGTCGATGCTGCCGTCCGCGCGGCGCAGCGTGCCGTCGAAGCGCTTGTGGAGCACGGCGCGGTCGCCCTGCAGGTCGATGTCGCGCAGGTTCGTCGCGCGAAAGAGCGCCGGGCGCAGGGGCTCGGCATAGGCGATCGCGGCGCTGTCCGCGGCCTGACGCAGCCATTCGTCGCGATAGATCTCCAGCCGCGGGAAGTCGAGGCGCCAGGCGTCGGAGCTGTGGCGGAAGTGGCCGTGCACCCCGAAGAAGCGGTCCGCGAGGAAATCGCCGGCGACCATCGACCAGTCCTGGGCCAGGAACGCGTCGATGTCGCGGCGCACCAGCATCTCCCACAGCGCGGCCCGGTCGCCCTCCTCGGCGCCGAAGGGGTTGCCTTCGGATCAAACTGGCGGCGATCCGATACTCGCATCCGTGAACCGATCTTAACCAACCGGCCCGTAGTGGAA
>JBBSMH010000320.1:0-1932 GCA_038233275.1 Sphingomonadales bacterium
CGCGGATCGGCGCGACGCTGCACAAGCGGGTCGATCTGCGCCGCTGGCAGGCGTTCATCCGCAACGCGAAGCGAGTGAGCGAAGGCAATCTGCTGACATTCGGCGGTGGCGTCACGGCGGTCGCCGAGCAGAGGCACCAGGACGGCAGCTTCACGCTCGCTTTCACCGGAACCGAACCAGTGGAATTGCTGCTCGACCGTGCCGGAACCATGCCGCTGCCGCCCTACATCGCCAGCCGCCGTGAAACCGACGCGCGGGACCGCGAGGATTACCAGACCATGTTCGCGCGCGAGGATGGCGCAGTGGCCGCTCCCACCGCTTCGCTGCATTTCACCCCCGATCTGGTCGAGGCTCTCGGCCGGCGCGGGGTGCGACGCGAGACGCTGACGCTGCATGTTGGCGCGGGCACCTTCCTGCCGGTCAAGGCGGAGGATACAAGCGAGCACGCAATGCACTCCGAGTGGGGGCGGATCGACGCCGCGACTGCCGACCGTCTCCATGCGGCGCGCGCGGCAGGGGGTCGGCTGATCGCTGTTGGGACCACAAGCCTGCGCCTGCTTGAAAGCGCGGCCGATGACGCGGGCAGGCTCCGCGCGTGGGAAGGCGACACCGATATCTTCATCACGCCAGGGTATGAATTCCGTGCCGTGGACGGGTTGATGACGAACTTCCACCTGCCCAGATCGACACTCATGATGCTGGTCAGCGCGCTGATGGGCCGCGAGCGGATGCTGGAGGCATACGCCCACGCCATCGCGCAGGAATACCGGTTCTACAGCTACGGCGATTCCTCTTTGCTGCTTCCCTGATGTCTCTCCGCTTCCACGGAAACTGGATTGCCGCTAGCTGACAGGCGTGGAGGCGATTCTCGAACTCGAAGGGCTGACCAAGGTCTATCCTGGCGGACTGCGTGCGCTCGACGATGTCGATCTCACGATCCGCAAGGGCGAAATCTTTGCGCTTCTGGGCCCCAATGGGGCAGGCAAGACCACCCTGATCGGCGCGGTCTGCGGCCTCGTCCGGCCGACCTCGGGCACGATCCGCGCCTTCGGTCTCGACATGGCGCACCACTGGCGCACGGCGCGTGCGCGGATAGGGCTGGTACCGCAGGAATTGAGCACCGACATGTTCGAGCCGGTGCAGCGTGCGGTCAGCTATTCTCGGGGCCTGTTCGGCCGAGCTCCCGACCGGGACCGGATCGAGGAGATATTGCGTAGCCTGAGCTTGTGGGACAAGCGCGACGAGCGCATCATGGCGCTGTCGGGTGGCATGAAACGCCGCGTACTGATCGCCAAGGCGCTGGCGCACGAGCCGGACCTTCTTTTCCTCGATGAGCCCACTGCAGGCGTCGATGTCGAACTGCGCAAGGGCATGTGGGCGATCATCGACCAGATGCGCGCGCGGGGGGTCACCGTGATCCTGACGACGCATTATATCGAGGAAGCTGAGCAGATGGCCGACAGGGTCGGCGTAATCCGCGGCGGCAAGATCATCGCGGTGGACGAAAAGGCCGCGATGATGGCTCGGCTCGGACGGACAGAGGCGCATATCTCGCTGGCCGAGCCACTTGGCGAATTGCCACCCGCCATCGCCCGCTTCCCTGTCGAGCTGGATAACGGTGGGTCCTCGCTCCGCTATCGCGGTGGCGACGGAACCGGCAAGGGCAAGGCAGAGGTGGCCGCGCTGACCAAGGCACTTGTCCTGGCGGGGATCGATTACACCGGCATCGAAACGCGGGAGAGCAGCCTGGAAGACATCTTCGTCTCGCTGCTGGGCGAAGGGGAGTGCACCGCGTGATCAACTGGCGGTCCACCCAGGCGATCTACACGCGCGAATTGACGCGCTTCCTTCGCACCGCTTTCCAGTCGGTGCTCGCTCCGGTCCTCACCACCTCGCTCTATTTCATCGTCTTCGGCGCGGCGATCGGCGGAC
>JBBSMH010000321.1:0-1930 GCA_038233275.1 Sphingomonadales bacterium
CCGGTGGCCAGCACCACCGCCTGGCTGCGGAACCGGTGGATCGTCCCGTCGTCGAGGCACATGGCGATCACCCCGCGGCAGGCGCCATTTTCCATGATCAGATCGAGCGCGAAATATTCGATGAAGAAGTCGGCGTCGTATTTCAGGCTCTGCTGGTAGAGCGCGTGGAGCATCGCGTGCCCCGTGCGGTCGGCGGCCGCCGCAGTGCGCTGGACCGGCGGGCCTTCCCCCATATTCTGCATATGCCCGCCAAAGGGGCGCTGGTAGATCGTGCCGTCTTCGTTGCGGCTGAAGGGCACGCCCGCATGCTCGAGCTCGTAAACCGCCTGCGGTGCCTCGCGCACCATATATTCGATCGCGTCCTGGTCGCCGAGCCAGTCGGAGCCCTTGACCGTATCGTACATGTGCCACGACCAGTGATCGGGTGAATTGTTGCCCAGCGAAGCGGCGATCCCGCCCTGCGCGGCAACGGTGTGGCTGCGGGTGGGGAAGACCTTGGTGATGCAGGCGGTGCGCAAGCCCGCCTCGGCACTGCCCATGGTGGCGCGCAGGCCCGATCCGCCCGCGCCCACCACCACCGCGTCATAGCTATGGTCGATGATCGGATAGGCGCGGCCGCCGATTTCGAAAGTTTCGGTGCGGGCCATCAGGCGGCTCCCCCTGCGGCGGGCGCAAGCGCAAGCCGCGCGATGCTGAACAGCGCGAAACCGCCGCCACCCAGTGCGGCGATGTTGATCAGCGCGAACAGGGCGAAACGGTTGCCCGAATTATCGACGTAATCCTCGATCATCACCTGCAGCCCCAGCCGAGCGTGCCAGAACGTGCTCACCACCATCAACGCCAGCGCGGTCGCGGGAATCGGCTGGGAGACCCAGCCGGCGACCGTCGCGTAATCGTAGTTCGGCAGCAGCGCGAGGCTAACGACCAGAAAGCCCACCGTCAGCAGATTGCCGATCGCGGTAAAGCGCTGGAGCAGCCAGTGGTGCGTACCTTCATGCGCCGCGCCCAGCCCGCGGACGTGGCCGATCGGCGTGCCCTTGGGGCCATAACGGCGCAATGTGGTTTCCTTGTCCATGATGATCCCGGATGAGGCCTAGAGAATGAGGATGGCGGCCCAGAAGGCCGCGGTGAGGAGAACGCCGATGGTCGTGGTGGCGACCGACCAGCTCTTGTTGGTATCGAGCTCGTAGCCCGCGCCGAGGTCGAGCACGAAGTGGCGCAGACCCGAGCTCATGTGGTTGAAGAAGGCCCAGCTGAGCCCGACCAGCACCACCATGCCGTACCACGCGCCCGCATGGCCCGCGAAGGCCTCATAGGCTTCCGGCCCGCTCGCCAGCGCGCCGAGCCACCACACCAGCAGCGACAGTCCGATCAGCGCCATTCCGTCGCCGGTGACGCGGTGGAGGATCGAGACCAGCATGTGCGGGCCCCATTTCCAGATCGAGAGGTGCGGGGAGAGCGGGCGGTCGGCCATGGTCGCGTGTCCGGTTGCTGCAACAGGTGCGGCATGCCTTAGCGAAGCTGGCGCGGGAGGCAAGGCGAGCCAGCCTCGACAAAGCGTGCAATTATGCGAATAGGTTTGCCGCATGACGACAATCCTCCTCACCGGATCGAGCCGCGGGATCGGCGCGGCGGCCAAGACGGCGCTCGAATCGCGCGGCGCAAAGGTTATCGGGCAAGCGACCAGCAGCGGGCGGGTCGACACCGTCCCGGCGGATTTCTCCGAACCCTTCGCCGCGAGCGAATTGTGGGAAGCGGCCTTGGCGCGGGCGGGCGGCGCGATCGATGTGCTGGTCAACAACGCCGGCCTGTTCGCCGCCAATCCGATCGACGCCAACGACATGCAATGGCTCGATGCCTGGGAAGACACCATGCGCATCAACCTCACCGCCGCAGCGCAGCTGAGCCGCTTCGCCGTGCGCCATTGGCA
>JBBSMH010000322.1:0-1928 GCA_038233275.1 Sphingomonadales bacterium
AGAGCCGCCGGGAGAGTTCGTCCGGACTGCCTGGCGCGTTCTGGGCGAGAACGGCGCGCGTTACACGACCTATCTGGATGAGGACGGCACCTATCGCGATCTCAAGAACGGCGAGCTATGGCAGACGGGGAGCTGGAGCTTCGGTGAGGACGAGAAGCTGTGCCTGACGCCCGAGGATGAAAACGGCGCGACCAGGTGCTGGGATCCGTTGCGGATGGAGGGCAAGGATGCCCTGATCGTGGTCAGCGACGCGGATCGCCGCGTTCGGCTGGAAAAGGTCGATTACCGCATCCCCGACGAGGACTGATCCGCGCCCTAGCGCGCCCGGGTCCAGACCTGGGTCTGGCAGAAGGGGCCGAGACAGCCCTTCACCTCAAGCCGGTTGGCCCCCGTTCGGCGGACGACCGAGCGGTAGTCCTTGCCGCTTTTGGGGTCGTAAATCCGCCCCCGCCAGAGGTCGGCTTCCTCGGTGAAGGAAAACAGCACAGGCAGCCCCATCAGCTTGCGTCTGCGCTTCGCAGGATCGGGATTGTTGACGTCGCGCTGGCCCGCACCCTCGGGCGGCGGGACCAGAAACCTGCTGATCCGCCCACACCAGGATTTTCCGCATTGCGATATCGCGATCACCGCGTCCTTTTCTTCCGTGATCCAGCGGCCCTCGATCGGCTCGGCGGCAAGCAGCGGCTGAGCGGAACACAGCGCAAGCGCGGCAAGAAGGATGCGCATCATGCCGCCCAACTAGCACGCTGCGCTGGCGGGGTCATGCGCCGAAGCCCGCGCCCGGTGGCCAGCCTCCGCCGGTCAGCCCCATGACCTTGAACAATTCGCCCATCTCCTCAGGCGAGACCAGCCGATCGTGCGCGGCGGCGATCTCGTTGCGACGGGCGGGCTGCGATCGCGACAAAGCCTGCGCGCGAAGGCCTATGCCCATGGCGCCGAGCCACTCGCCCTGCGTTGCTATCTGCACCGTAAGCCCGGATTGGCCCGCAATCGCGGCGAGCATCTCGAAATCGACATGCGCGGTCAGGTCGGCCTCGCCCGGCATCACCAGCGCATCGACTTTCTTGTGTGCGCGGACCGCCTGAAGAGTCGAGCCGCTGCGCGCTTCGAGACGGCCGTAATCGATGAACAGCGCCGCCCCCCCCTGGTTTGCCAGGCGCATGGCGACATCTTCCACCAGCGCCGCCGCGCCCGGGCAGGTCTCGATCACGGTTCCATCCGCGCAATCCGCAAACCGCTCGGGCACCGCGCCATCCATCGGATTGGCTCCCGCGACGAAGACGAAGGAGTCCCCGTCCAGCCCGACCATCCGTTCACGCCAGCCGCTCTGCGTCTTCACCAGCTGGCGGATCGGAAGCGCATCGAGGAACTCATTGGCGACCAGCATCAGCGGCCGGTGTTCGGGCAAGCTCGCGACATCATCGGGAAACCGCGCCTGCGGAACGGCGCGGGCCTGCGCCTCGCGCAGCGCGGGCGACCCCTCGACCAGGTAAACCTCCGGCTCAAGACCGTGCTGCGCCATCGCGCGCAGCGCATCCTGCGTCAGAGTGCCCCGCCCCGGTCCCAGCTCGACATAGGCCGCGTCCCCCGGCGCTCCCGCACGCTGCCACACATCCGCCAGCCATAGCCCGATGATCTCGCCGAACATCTGGCTGATCTCGGGCGCGGTGACGAAATCGCCGCTGGCTCCCATGGGATCGCGGCTAGCGTAATAGAGCGAATTGCTTTCGCCCATGAAGCGCGCCACGGGCATCGGCCCGTCGATGCGGATCAGTCGGCGGAAACGGGTCGCGAGGTCGGGCTGGCCGGCTCCGCTCACGAAAGGGTTTGCGCGGAGTTCCGGGTTCCTGCCGGTTTGCGCAGCAGGCTGTAGGCGATCACGCCCAGTCCCACGAGGATCAGCGGAATGGTCAGCCATTGGCCCTGGC
>JBBSMH010000323.1:0-1915 GCA_038233275.1 Sphingomonadales bacterium
AAGGGGATTGTCATGGCCACCAGCGCAGTCCCCGCCGTCTTTGGCGTCACCCACTCGCTTTGCGGAAGACGGTGGCGCTGGCGGAGCGGCAATATGGAGCTGGCGGAAGGCTGTGCGACGCTCGATCACGATATCGTCACCCAGCTCCTCCTTGCGCGCGGCGTCCTCCACGACGATCTCGAGCGCCACCGGCAGCCTACCCTGCGGGGCTTCCTGCCGGATCCTTCCGAGTTCAACGACATGGACGCAGCGGCGGATCGTCTAGCGCAGGCGGTATTGTCGGGCGAGCGGATCACCATCTACGGTGATTACGATGTCGACGGGGCGACCAGTTCCGCGCTGCTGATCCGCCTGCTGAGACAGCTGGGTGTCGAAGCGGGCTATTACATTCCCGATCGGTTGCTGGAGGGGTACGGTCCCTCGGGCGAAGCGCTCGTCAAGCTCGGCGAAGAAGGGTGCAGCCTGATCGTGACGGTCGATTGCGGGGCGATGGCGCACGAGGCCCTGGAGCAGGCGCATGAGGCCGGGGTCGATGTCATCGTGGTCGACCATCACAAATGTTCTCCCGATCTCCCGCGGACGGTGGCGCTGGTCAATCCCAACCGGCTGGACGAGAACGATTTGGCGGCCTCGCACGGCCACCTCGCGGCGGTCGGCGTGGCATTCCTGCTCGGCATCGCGCTCGTGCGCACCTTGCGGCAACGGGATTTCTTTGCCGACCGGACCGAGCCCGACCTGATGGGATTGCTCGATCTCGTGGCGCTAGGCACCGTGGCAGACGTCGCGGCGTTGCACGGGCTCAATCGGGCCTTCGTCGCACAGGGGCTCAAGGTCATGGCGCGGCGCGACAATATCGGCATGTCCGCGCTCATCGACGCCAGCCGCCTTACTCGCGCGCCCCAGTGCAGCGATCTCGGCTTCGCGCTCGGCCCCCGCATCAACGCCGGAGGGCGCGTGGGCGAATCAACACTGGGCGTCCGTCTGCTGACCACCGAGGATGCAGAAGAGGCGCGCACAATCGCCGCACAGCTTTCCGCACTCAACGATGAACGCCGGGCGATCGAAACAGAGGTACAGGACGCCGCCGAAGCGCAGCTCGCCGGGCAGCACAATCGCGCCGTCGCCGTTTTGGCCGGGCGCGGCTGGCATCCGGGTGTGATCGGGATCGTCGCCGGACGGATCAAGGAAAAGACCGGAAAGCCTGCCATCGTCATCGCGCTCGATGCGGGGAGGGCGGAAGGCAAAGGATCGGGCCGCTCCATATCTGGTGTAGACCTGGGAGCGGCCATAATCGCAGCGCGAGAGGAAGGATTGCTGTCCAAGGGCGGTGGCCATGCGATGGCGGCGGGTCTGAGTATCGCGAACGACAAGATCGAGAGCTTCGCCAACTGGCTCGACGCGCGTCTGGCAGCCGATGTAACCCGCGCTTCGGCAGCGCGCGAAACACTGCTTGACCTCTCGGTCGCGCCAGGCGGTCTTACGCCGGAGCTGATCGGCTCGCTCGATGCGGCCGGCCCCTACGGCGTGGGATGGCCCGGTCCGCGCATCGCCGTCGGGCCCGTCCGTCTCGTCAAATGCGATATCGTCGGCAATGACCATGTTCGCATCATCGCCAGCGGCGAGGATGGCCACAGCTTCAAGGCCATCGCCTTTCGCGCAGCCGATAGCGAGCTTGGCCAGTCGCTGCTCCTGGGGGCGCGAGGGCGCCGCCTGTGGCTCGCCGGACGCGCCAGGATCGACGATTGGGGCAGCCGCTTGCAGGCCGAACTTCACCTTGAGGATGCTGCCTGGGCCGACTGAAGGCTATGCCGCCTTCGCAGGCTTGACGGGTTGGCATCGCCTCCCTAGATGGCCCGCCACGCCACCGGCCCGTTGACGCGGGAAAACGGCCCCTTCGTCTAGCGGTTAGGACGCG
>JBBSMH010000324.1:0-1899 GCA_038233275.1 Sphingomonadales bacterium
CCGCACGCGCCATCAGCGGCAGCGCCTCGTCGAGTATCCGCCCCTTGGGCACTGCGAAGGTGAGCGTGGTGTCGGCCATTGGCGGCGCAGATAGGCAGGCGGCGGGGAAAGGGCAAACATATTGGCGGACCACAAGGCGATCGACCCGCAGGCGCGCGGCCCCCAGGCCATACGGGCCGCGTTCGAGAACCAGGTCGCCTATTGTCTCAGCAACGGCGCGACCATCACCGCCAGCGTGTGTCGGGCCTTGCGCGAACTGATCGACAGCGACCGGGGCGGCACGGTGATGCTGCGAATACGCAAATGGGCGGGGCCAGCCCTGGCCGATGCGCTTCCGCTGCGGCTCACCGGGGGGCTGCACGCGCTGCACCTCTCGGGCGAGGAGCCGACGCTCGCCCCGATCTACGAATGGCTGGGGCCGACCAATGTCACGCAGCTGGTCGCGGACGCGATAGATCGGCACGAGCCCTTCCTGCTGCCCTGGCTCGACGGGCCTCCGCAAACCAATGAGGCGGGCCGCAGCTGGGCTTTCGCCGCTGCCATGCTGTGGCTGGCGGGCAAGGGTCTTCCGCCCCGCTTCGCGCTCTACGAAATCGGCTCGAGCGCCGGAATCAATCTGATGATGCGCCACTATCGCTACGAATTGGGTGGTGTGACCGCCGGCCCCGAATTGGCTGCGATCATATTGGCGCCCGAGTGGCGCGGCAATCCGCCGCCGGACCAAGGCTTCGAGATCGTCTCCGCCGAGGGCTGCGATGTGGCACCGGTCGATCTGACCGATCCCGAACAGGCTCTACGGCTCAAGGCCTATATCTGGCCCGAGCACAGGGTTCGCTTCGCGCGCGTGGATGCGGCAATCGCGGCTGCCAGTCGGTTTCCTCCCCAAATCGCGAAGGCGGTCGCCGGAGATTTCATCGCAGAGGTGCTGGCGCGGCCCGCCGAAGCCGGCGTCACCCGTCTGGCGATGCATTCGGTGGTGTGGCAGTACATACCGGAGGCGGAGCGCCAACGCATCGTCTCTGCGATGCGGGAGGCCGGAGAGGCCGCCAGCGCAGAGGCGCCGCTGGCCTGGGTATCGCTCGAGGCCAACCGCGACGCCAAGGGGCACGAGTTACGAGTGAGCTATTGGCCGGGCGGGGACGAGCCGCTCCACCTCGCCAGCGCGCACCCGCACGGCGAATGGGTTGAGTGGACCGCGCCATGAAGCGCCTCCGCAGCGGCGCGGACTATTCCTTGGCCGTCCAGCGGAACTGGAATTCGAGTTCCTGTGCGTTGCCCTCGCGCTCATGCTCGACCGAAAATTCGGCGTCGGCGGGCACGCGGATGCGCTCGTTATCGACCTGGATTTCGAAGTCTTTCCCCTCGCGCAGGCTGGCGATCAGCCGCTCGAGCTTGCGGATGTTCTGCTCTTTCGAATAGGCTTTGGTAACATCGCGGTCGCTGGTCATCGTTGCTCCTTCATTTGTCGGCTTCCATTTTTTCCATATAGCCCGATGCGACCATCCCGGCGATTTGGTCGAACAATTGTTCGGGCGTGCGGCGCAATTCGCCCATCGCTTCTTCCATACCCTCCGCGATGATGATCTCGCGCTGATTGAGTTCGATCGCGTCGATCATCCGCTTTGCAGCGTCGTCTGCCGCAATGCCCTCGTCGATCACCTCGTCGCTTCGTCCGCGCGGGGTGCCATCGGCAGTCAGCGCATTGCGGCTGACATCGGTGGCGACCGAGCCGGGATAGACGACGTGCACATCGACGCCCGACTGCGACAATTCGCCGCGTAGCGCGTCGGCATATCCCGCCAGCCCGAACTTCGCGGCGCTGTAGGCGGTGCGCATCGGCACACCGACCTTGCCCGCGATCGAGGAAATGAACGCGAGCGAGCCGGAGCTGCGCTCGAC
>JBBSMH010000325.1:0-1838 GCA_038233275.1 Sphingomonadales bacterium
AGCCGCTTTCGCTGCGCGCGCGGGCCTCGGGCAGCGCCCAGTCGGCGAAATAGGTGCCGGTTGGCACATCGCTCTTGAGCCGGACGTCGAGCGCGGGCGGGCGCATCCGCGCGGCTTCGGCGCGGGTCAGATGGCCGGCCGCTGCCATCGCATCGACCACCATCCGCCAGCGCCTCTCGGCGCGGTCGTAATGCTTGACCGGGTTGTAGCGGCTCGGCGCCTGCACCAATCCCGCCAGCATTGCCGCCTGTTCGGGCCGCAGGTTTTCCGGCTTGCGATAGAAGAAGTGCATGCTCGCGGCGCGCAAGCCGTAAACATTGTCGCCGAAATAGGCGTTCGAAAGATAGCGCTCGAGAATCTCGTCCTTGGTCAGCCAGCTCTCGAGCCAGAAGGCGATCAGGGCCTCGCGCGCCTTGCGGGTCAGCGTTTGCTCGGGCGTCAGGAAGGTGAACTTGGCGAGCTGCTGGGTGATCGTGCTGCCTCCGCCTACCCCGGTGAAGATGGCACGGGCGATGCCGCGCGGGTCGATGCCCCAGTGGCTGTAGAAGCGCCGGTCCTCGATGGCGAGGAAAGCCTGCGCCACATGCGGCGGTAGCGAGTCCACATCCACGGGCTCGTCCGTAATCGCCCCATTGCGCGCGATCGGCGTGCCGTCTGCGGCGAGCAGGGTGATCATCGGCGGTGCGATCGGCTGGAGCGATTTGTTAAGCGGCGCCGTGATTGCCAGCCAGGCGAGCAGCACGATGAACAGGCCGATCAGTCCGGCGGCAATCCGCGCCACCCACCAGCGCTTGCGTCTCTCGCGCCAGTAATCGCGCTGCCACCAGCGCAGGCGACGCTTTTCCTCCAGCGACACCGCGTGATCGAGCCGGTCGAGACGCGAGTCCCAATCGGCGAAATCCGGTTCGTCGTCGTAGTGTGGGCCCAGCCCGTCGTGCAGCGAGAAATAGCCGCGGTGGGACGCTGGTTCCGGCTCGGTTCGCGAGCGCTTGAGGATGCGGTCGAGGAGCGACATTGGCAAACTGTATTAGCGTAACAACACAGCCGTGAACAGGGGCTGCGCGTCAGGCCTTTGCGACGATGCTTTCGGGAAGTTCCTCGCCGAACACCCGCTGATAATATTCGGCGACCAGCATCCGCTCTTCCTCGTCGCACTTGTTGAGGAAGGAGAGGCGGAAGGAAAGACCGACATCGCCGAAGATGGTTGCGTTCTCCGCCCAGGTGATGACCGTGCGCGGGCTCATCACGGTGGAGATATCTCCGTTGATGAAGCCTTGCCGCGTCAGATCGGCCACCTTGACCATATTCGCGATCAGTTTCGCGTCGGTTTCGGGGTTCTTGGCCGCCACGATTTCCTGCTCCGTCTCGGCGGACAAATAGTTGAGGCCGACCACGATGTTCCAGCGATCCATCTGACCCTGATTGATCGCCTGGGTGCCGTGGTAGAGCCCGCTGGTATCGCCCAGGCCCACCGTGTTAGCGGTGGCGAACAGGCGGAAATGCGGATCGGGCCGGATGACGCGGTTCTGGTCGAGCAAGGTGAGCTTGCCCTGCTGTTCTAGCACGCGCTGGATCACGAACATCACGTCGGGTCGTCCAGCGTCGTATTCGTCGAACACCAGCGCCACGGGGTGCTGCAGCGCCCATGGCAGCAGCCCCTCGCGAAACTCGGTCACCTGCAACCCGTCGCGCAGGACGATCGCGTCGCGCCCGACGAGGTCGATGCGGCTGATATGCGCGTCGAGGTTGATGCGGATGCACGGCCAGTTGAGGCGCGCCGCGACCTGCTCGATCTGCGTCGAGTTGCCCGTGCCGGGATAACCCTGCACCCTCCCGCG
>JBBSMH010000326.1:0-1755 GCA_038233275.1 Sphingomonadales bacterium
CGCCCGCCTGGTACTCGACCGTTTCCACCTTGTAGCCGCGCCGCTCGGCCCAACGGGCATACATTCGCACCAGCATCTCGGCCCAGTCCTGGCTTTCGGTACCCCCCGCTCCCGCGTGGATTTCAAGATAGGTATCATTGGCGTCGGCCTCGCCGGAGAGCAGAGCCTGCACCTTGTCGCGATCCGCCCGTTCGGCGAGCTTCGCCAGGCTGTCGAGCCCCTCCTTGGCGACCTCCTCGTTACCTTCGGCCTCCCCCATCTCGACGAATTCGACTGCGTCGTTCTTCTCCGATTCAATCTCGCGCACGGTGTTAATCGCGGTCTCGAGGCGCTTTTGCTCCTGCGTGATGGCCTGCGCCTGCTTCGGGTCGTCCCACAGGGTCGGATCCTGCACGCGAGCATCGAGCTCGTCGAGGCGGCGCAGCGCGCGCTCCCAGTCGAGCGACTGGCGCACCAGCGCCAGCGCGGCGTCGATCCGGTCGATATAGGCCTGCCCTTCGGCACGCATGCGAATGTTCCCTTACTTGCGGCTGGTGTGCCCCTAACGGGCGAGCGCGGATTGTAAAGTTCGCGCGTCCTCTCGGACGATCAGTAGATTCCGCCCTGATCCTCGACGAAATCGTCCGATTCCTGCTGCGGCCGGCTGCTCGTGGTGGCCGAGCGTTGCGCTTGGCGGCCGCGCCTGATCTGCTCGAGGATTTCGTTTCGCTTGGCGGCGATCTGGTCCTGCCGGGTCGCCCGCGGCGGTTCGGTATCGGGCTTGAAGGCCTCCCAGATGACTGCGGCAAGCGGCTCGTCGGTCGGCCACCCGTCGAACACTCGCTTGCCCGACCTGCGGTCGATCCGCACCATTCGCACGCCTGGCGGCGCCACGAACTCATCGCCTTCCCAGCGCTCGCGCGTGGCTTCGGCGAAGCGCTTGAAAATCGGCGCGCCCGTATTGCCGCCCTGCACCCAGCCGCCGAGACCGCGCGGCTGATCGTATCCGACATACATCCCTGTAACGATCTGGGGCGACCCACCCACGAACCACGCGTTGGTCGGGCCGGTGGTGGTGCCGGTCTTGCCGAACAACGGAAGCTCGAGGCTGCGCAGCCGCACCGCCGTACCCCTTTGGACTACGCCTTCCAGCATGTGGACGACCTGATATGCCGTGCGCGGGTCCATCACTTGCCGGCCCCTGGCGCCCAAACGCGGCATGGGCTGCCCGTCCCACTGCGGCATGTTGCAACCGGTGCATTCGCGCTGATCGGCGCGCCAGATCACCTTGCCGTTGCGGTCCTGCACGTAGTCGATGACGCTCGGCTGGTGCAGCCGGCCCCAGTTGACCAGGGCGGAATAGGCGTTGACTATCCGCTCCACCGTGGTGTCGCCGGAACCCAGTGCAGTTGCGTAATAGGGGTCGTAATCGCCGATGTTCAGACGCTTGAAGGTCTGGACCACGTTTTCCATCCCGGCATCGTCTGCGATATGGACGGTCATCAGATTGCGCGACTGTTCCAGCCCCCAGCGCATGGTGTGCACACCGCCGCCGCCGCCGCCGAAGTTGCGGAAGCATTTTTCGCCCAGATTGGCCCCCTGCCATACACAGAACGTCTGGTCGGGCACCTCGCTCGCCGGCGTCATGCCATGATCGAGCCCGGTGGCATAAACGAACGGCTTGATCGTCGAGCCGGGCTGCCGCAGCGCCTGGGTCGCGCGATTGAAATCGCCGAGGCGGGAATCGAACCCTCCCTGCATCGCCAATATTCGCCC
>JBBSMH010000327.1:0-1747 GCA_038233275.1 Sphingomonadales bacterium
CACCCGCACCAGCAACCGGCTCTCGACCATCTGCGAAATCCAGCGCAGCGCGGTGGTCGCGGGCACATTGGCGGCGATGCATAGCGAACTCACCGAAACCCGGCGATGCTCGGCGCGCGCGGCAGTAAGGTCGAGCAATATGTCCCATGCCGGATCGGCAAACAGCTCGGCGTCGAAGAATTTGGCTCGTAATTGCCGCTGGGCGATCACTCGCTTTACCAGCCGGGGATCGGGCAGCGGCGGGCGCGCCTTGCGCTCAAGCCCCTGCTGATATTCGGCATGGCGAAAACCCATCGTGGGCGATGCCACGTGGATGACGGAAGTCCCATACCCCGACCCGGCGATTGGGGCCGGGAGAGCTTCGAGCTTCTGCGCCAGTCTGCCGACCTCTTCGGTGAGCCGCAACAGCGTCTGCCGATCGCTTTCGTCGAGTTCCCTCAAGCGACGACCCGGAACTCGTGCCAGCGCGCCGCCCAGCGCGACCAGCCGCTCCGCTCGCGTGGCGGCAACGAGGATTTGCGGGTTCGACCGATCGAGGCAGCCGAAGACATCCTGCAGCGCCTCGACCGAAGTCGAGACCACCAATTGCGCGCCAGAGCGCGCGGCGCGTTCGTCGAGCCGCACGAGCGCTGCCAGCCGCGCCGCGTCGACGCGCGGACAATCGACAAGTACGATGTCGCCGAGCACCCCGCCGCCCGTCTCGTGCAAAGATTCGAGCGAGCGGCTCGCACGCAATTGCATCCCGGCCGTCGCGACGTCCTCGGCCATGACGGCCATGGCTCCCTCGCTATCGCCGAACAGCGACACCGAAAGCGCCGTTTCTGCATCGCAAGAGGCCCGGACATCGAGCTCCCCCTCCCACAGGTAGGCTGACTGGGCCATTCCGTAGTTCTCCTGATTCGGCGAACACAGTGAGAACATATCAGGAATAAGTCAAGAAATCGCGCGTCAGTTTCTTGCAGAGTTGAACCTTTGGCTCCCTTGGGGGGACTGACAAAATGATGGACAGGCGGGACAGTTCCCTGAGTGGCGTTAGCCATGCAGAAACGGTGTTCGACGAATTGCTCGTCACGCTTGTGTTGTCGGGCGACCGGCGCGCCGCGGAACGGCTGGCGCAACGCTGGCAGCCGCGCTTGCTGCGCACGGCGCGCAGGCTGCTGCTCGACGAGGAGGCGGCGCTTGGCGCGGTTCAGGACAGCTGGATCGCAATCTTGCGCGGCATTGGTGGACTGAGCGACACGGCGCGGTTTCCAGCATGGGCGTTCGCCATATTGCGCCGAAAGTGCATCGACCGGATCAGGACCAGGCAGCGCCATCGCGCTCACGACGGCGGGTCTCTCGATGAGATGTCGCTCCCATCTATCAGTGACCAGACCGAGGAGCGGCTCGCCATACTCCAGGCCTTCGCCACGCTCCCCGAATCACAGCGGTTGGTGGCACACCTGCATTACATCGAAGGCCTGGCCTTGGCCGAGATCGCCATTGCCGCAGACATTCCCACGGGCACCGTCAAATCGCGCCTGTTCCATGCCCGCACGCGCCTCAAGGCGGCGCTCCAAACTATCGACCAAGGAGAAGACCAATGACCCGGATCGACGACACAATTCGCGGCGCGCTCGACGAAGACGACCGCGCTTTCCTTTCCTCGCTCGAGAACGATCGCGGCCTGTTCGCGCAGGTGGGCGACACCTTCGGCGGACCGCTCGGCGGCTGGGCTAAGCTGATCTTCGCCGTGTCGCTCGCGCTC
>JBBSMH010000328.1:0-1706 GCA_038233275.1 Sphingomonadales bacterium
TCCATCCCGGCTTCATCGGAAACGGATGAGAGCGATGCGCGAGACCTCCATCGCTGATCACAGCGTCGTCGGCGATTTAAAAACCGTGGCGATCAGCGGGTTCGACGGCGCGATCGACTTCATATGCTGGCCGAATTTCGACTCCCCGAGCGTCTTCGCCGCCATCCTCGACGCCGGCGTCTGCGTCCTGCTGCACGACCTGCTATGACACCCGAGGAAAGACCGATGACCGGAGCCGATTACAAGCCTATCGCCGAATACGGCCTCGTCGGCGACTGCCACGGCTGTGCGCTGGTGGCCGCGAACGGGGATGTCGACTGGCTCACCCTCGGGCGGTTCGACGCCGCACCACTTCTCTTCCCGCTGCTCGATGCAAGGCTCGGCGGCGGCTGGTCGATCCGGGTGGCTGGCGCGACGGTAACGCGATCCTATGAGGCGGCTTCCAACATATTGCGCACGCTCCATGACGGCCCCGAGGGCACGCTGGAGGTCATCGACTTCCTGCCCGTCGGGCGACGCGCCGATGCGGGGACCTACGACTACACGACCCTCGCCGCGCCGGGCTGGATGATCCGCCGGTTGCGCGTGCAGTCGGGTTCGGTGGACGTGACCATGCGGTTCCGGCCCGGCGGTCCCGACTGGGCGCGGGCCGAGGGGGCGATGCGCCTAGACGTCACGCCCGACGACCGCTCCGCCCATCTGCGGCGCGACGACAGCGACCGGCCGGCCGCCGTCCTATACACCGACATGGACCTATCGCCCGTCACGGACGGAATCGTGGCTGCGGTCACGCTGCGCGAAGGCCAGACGCGCCACGCCGTCCTGACCGCCGCCCCTGACCACCGGCTGGAAGGCGGGCTTGACGCTGAAGGCATGGCCCTGATCGAAACCTATCTCGACACCACGCGGGCCTTCTGGACGGAATGGACGGAGTTCTGCCGCTATGACGGCCCGTGGTGCGAACAGGTCACCCGGTCGGCGCTGGTCCTCAAGCTGCTGACCTACGCGCCCACTGGTGCGATGGTCGCTGCCGCGACCACCTCGCTGCCCGAAGATATCGGTGGCGTTCGGAACTGGGACTATCGATACTGCTGGGTGCGGGACGCGTCGCTGTCGCTCTACGCGTTGTCGGCGATCGGATATTCGGGCGAAGGCGATGCCTTCGCGAAGTTCCTAATGCAGCAGCCGCTGCCACGTTTCCAACCTCTCAAGATCATGTACGGCATTCAGGGCGAGCGAGAGCTGACCGAGACGGAACTCGACCACCTCGAAGGCTATTGCGGTTCGCGGCCGGTCCGCATCGGTAACGGCGCGCACGATCAAATCCAACTCGACGTCTATGGCGAGATGCTGGACTTGGCCCACGTCCGCGCCCGCTTGGGCGGAACGTTGAATCCAAGGGAACGGACGCTCCTGTCGGACGTCGCCGACGAGGTGGCGGCCGTCTGGCGCCAGCCGGATGCCAGCCTGTGGGAGGCACGCTCCCGGCCTCGCCACTACGCCCATTCCAAGCTGATGGCCTGGGTCGCGCTTGACCGGGCCATCGATCTGCTCGGCCCCCGCGATCACTGGGCGGACGCGCGGGATGCGCTGATCCATGCGATGCGGGAGGGGACGAAGGCCGGTCACATCCCGCGCGTCCTGCCGTTCGACAGCGATCCGGGCGGGGAGGGGATGGACGCGGCGCTGCTGCTGGCGACGGTCCA
>JBBSMH010000329.1:0-1699 GCA_038233275.1 Sphingomonadales bacterium
CATAATTCCCAGTTCTTTTTGCTAGAACTGGGAATTATGGGCGGAGACCGGTTCACTCGGGACTGCCTAGCGCACCAAATTTCCGTTCCCCTTTCCCTGACACCGCCCGGGCGTTAACCGTGATCGGGCAGGCTTGGGCAAGAGCGCGCCTCTATCTCGCCTGCCTTTCGCCGCAACGGCATCGGAAGGGACGGGAATGACCAGCGAATGGACCATCGGCATCATCGGCGGGTCGGGTCTCTACGAGATCGAGGCGCTCGAAGATGCGCAATGGGTCGATATCAAATCGCCCTTCGGCGAGCCGTCGGATGAAATCCTGTGCGGACGGATCGGCGGGATACGGTTGCGCTTCCTGCCGCGCCACGGGCGCGGGCATCGTGTGTTGCCGGGGCAGATCAACCAGCGGGCCAATGTGGATGCGCTCAAGCGCGCCGGCTGCACCGATATCCTGGCCATCAGCGCGGTCGGTTCGCTGAGCGAGGACTTGTCGCCCGGACGCTTCGTGACCGTCGACCAGTTCATCGACCGGACGAGGGGCCGCCCCTCTACATTCTTCGACAATGGCTTCGTCGCGCATGTCTCGATGGGCGATCCGGTGTGCCAGCGCCTCTCCGGCTATGCCGCACTGGCGGTCGAGCGTGCCGGCGGCGAGGTGACGGAGGGGGCGACCTATCTCGCAATGGAAGGCCCGCAATTCTCCACCCGCGCGGAGAGCAAGCTTTACCGGCAATGGGGCGCGCAGGTCATCGGCATGACTGGCATGCCCGAAGCCAAGCTCGCGCGAGAGGCCGAGCTGCCTTACGCGCTCCTCGCCATGGTCACCGACTGGGATAGCTGGCGCGAAGGGGAGGCGGCTGTCGATGTGGGCGATATCATCGCCCAGATGCAGGCCAACTCCACGCTGGCGAAGAAGGCGATCGAAGAATTCTGCGCGCTGCTTCCGCCCAAGCGCGAGCCCTCGCCCATCGATTTCGCGCTCGACGACGCGGTGATCACTGCGCCCGACAAGCACGATCGTCAGACCACCGCGAAGCTCGATGCGGTGGCGGGGCGGCTGTTCGGACTAACGTCCAATGACGTGCCAATGACGTGATCGACCTGCTGGTTATCGGCGGAGGGATCAATGGCGCGGGGATCGCACGCGACGCCGCCGGGCGGGGACTGTCGGTCTTGCTGTGCGAGAAAGACGATCTCGCCGCACACACATCCTCTGCCAGCACCAAGCTGATCCACGGAGGCTTGCGCTATCTCGAGCATCTGGAATTCAGGCTGGTGGCCGAAAGCCTGCGCGAGCGCGAGGTGCTGCTGGCGAATGCACCGCATATCATCTGGCCGCTGCGCTTCGTCCTTCCCCTCGCGCCTGGCCTGCGCCCGACCTGGCTGCTGCGCGCGGGGCTGGCGCTCTACGACCGGCTGGGCAGCAGCGAAAGGCTACCCCGCAGCGGCCGGGTCTCGCTCGCGCAGCCTCCGCACCGCGGCGTGCTGCAAGACCGGCTGACCCGCGGCCTCGAATATTCCGATTGCTGGGTCGAGGATTCGCGCCTCGTCGTCCTGACCGCGCTGGATGCCCGCGAACGCGGCGCACAAATCCTCACGCGTACGGAGTGTGTTGCGCTGCAGCGGCACAATGATCGCTGGATCGCCACTCTGAAATCGCGCGGCGGGTCGACTCGCACTGTCGAGGCGCGCGCGCTCGTTA
>JBBSMH010000330.1:0-1684 GCA_038233275.1 Sphingomonadales bacterium
CAGGGCGCGTGGCTGAGATCTGGAAACTCTGCGCCATCTCGGACAAGGCCGGTGTCGAGGACGCCTTGGAACGGCAGGCCGACTTGCCCGACTGGGGCGGCGAGGTCGCCGTGATAGGGCGAGAAGTTGACGAGCGGCATCCTGAAAAATGGGCGCTTGAGGCCTATTTCCCGCGCAAGCCCACATCCGCCGATCATGCGATGGTTGCCGCGCTGTTCGACGGCAAGCCCCCACGCCTTGCGGTGGAGAAGCTCCCCGAGAAAAACTGGGTGGCCGAGAGCCAGCAGGGCGTCGCGCCGATCCGCGCGGGGCGGTTACATGTTCGTACGCCGCATCACGAGCCGCTGCCCAGCGCGGTGAACCTGATCATTCCCGCCGCACAAGCCTTCGGCACCGGGCACCACGCGACCACCGCAGGCTGCCTGGCGATGCTCGACGCGATGAAGCGTGGTGGAGTGCACGCTCGCAATCTGGCCGATATCGGCAGCGGCACCGGCCTGCTCGCCTTTGCCGCGATGCATCTGTGGCCCCGGGCGGCGGCCATCGCCAGCGACGTCGACCCGGTCTGCGCCGAGGTGGTGCGAGAGAACGCGGCGCTCAATCGAATGCCACTGCAGCTGGTGGTGGCCGACGGAATGGACCATCCTGCGCTGCAGGCGCGCGAGCCTTTCGATCTGCTCATCGCCAACATTCTCGCGCTCCCGCTGATCGATCTCGCGCCCGAATTCGCGCTCGCGCTGGTGCCCGGCGGCAATCTCGTGCTCGCCGGGCTGCTCGAAACGCAGGAATCGGCGGTGCGCGTGGCCTACCGCCGCTATGGTTTCCGCCTGCGCCGCCGGCTGGTCAAGGGCGACTGGTCAGTGCTGTGGCTGGGCAAGAGCCGCGTGCGGTGATGCGGCGCAGGAGCGGGCTGGGGAGCGGGCTGGGGAAATGGCTGGCGGGCATTCTCGCGGCGCCCTTCGCACTGTTCGTGCTGTTTCTGCTTTCTGCCTGGATCGGATCCTCGATACCGCGCAATTCCGGCTGGACCGAGCCCGCGAGCGGTATCACGATCATGGTCGAGACCAATGGCGTCCACACCGGCATCGTCATGCCCGTCACCAGCGGGGTCAAGGACTGGCGCGAGACTTTCCCATCAGCAGGCCAGCCGCGCGCGGACGGCCAGCTCCCGACGCATGTCGCGATCGGATGGGGCGAGAAGGAGGTGTTCCTCAACACGCCCACCTGGGGCGACCTCAAACCGACCACCGCGCTGCGCGTCGCCTTTGCGGGCGGGGAAGCCTTGATGCGCGTCGGCCATTACGTGCGCCCAGCGCCCGACGAATTCCACCGGCCCGTCCGCCTGCGCCCTGAAGAATATGCGCGGCTGGTGGAGCGGATCGAGGCGGCGCTTCCACCGCATCCCCCCGGTGCCCCCCGTCCCAGCCACGAAAGCTTCGAGCCGGGCTCGCGCAATTACGACGCGCTCGGGCGTTACACGCTGGGCAATACCTGCAACACCTGGATCGGCGACGTTCTGGCCCACGCCGGGATCGCCATGGGGCTGTGGACGCCGCTGGCAGGCGGGGTGATGAAATGGGTGCCCCCGCCCGGCAATCGTCCTGAATAGCTCGACACCCCAGGGGTTTGCGGCCTAGAGGGGCACGATGCGCGAGCATCCCGAACAACCGATCTTCGGCCCCGA
>JBBSMH010000331.1:0-1672 GCA_038233275.1 Sphingomonadales bacterium
CGGCGGTGAGCACGGCAAGCTCGTCCTCGGTCTCGATGCCTTCGGCGATGGTGGTGATCCCTAAGTCTTGTGCCAGCCGATGGATGTTTCGCAAGATGTGCTGGCGGATCGGGTCAGTGTCGATGCCGCGGATGAGCTCCATGTCGATCTTGATGATGTCGGGCTGGACGTCGGCGAGGAGGCTGAAGCCGGCGTAGCCAGCGCCGAAATCATCGAGGGCGGTGCGGAACCCGCGGCCCTTATAGCGGGCGACGATGTTCTTGAGATGCGCCTTGTCGGTGATCTTCTCGCCTTCGGTAAACTCGAAGATGATGTTCTCGATGGGAAAATCGTACTTGTCCGCGGCCCAGAGCGTCGCCTGGATGCAATGGTCGGGGTTGTAGACGGCGTTGGGCAGGAAGTTGATCGAGAGGCAGTCCGTCATGCCGAGACGCGCGGCGAGCTCGACGGCTTTCACGCGGCAGGACTGATCGAAACTGTAGCGATTCTCGTTGGTTACCGCATCGAGGATCGGGCCCGCGCCGCCGCCGGTGGGGCTGCGCAGCAGCGCCTCGTGCGCGAAGATCGTGCCGGTGGCGGTGTCGTAGATCGGCTGGAACGCCATGGTGAAGGGCACCGGGAAGGCGTGCTTTCCGCGGGTGGCGCAGGCGGTGCAGCGCGGGGAGGCGGGATCTTTCTTCGGCATGACGAGGCTCCGGTTTGGCGGGTTTCCGGACGGAAATCTGGCACCAAAGCGGCTGCAATCGGGTTAACATCGGCGGGCGGTTGCGGGTGTGGTTAACGGGTCGGCAAGGTTTGCGGCGGGGCGAGGCGCGTCATGAAAGCGTATGTTTTGCGTCAGAATCCTGTATGTACAGCGGTGTATATACAGCCTTTACCGCGAATTAACCCTGGCGTGGCAGGATGGCCGCAATTCCCCGAGACATTTCCGACGGCAGCCATGACCGATCGCAAGCGCACCAAGAGCGAGGAGCGGAGCTATTCCGAGCTCCTCGGCGACCTCATCGAGCTGGAGGCTTGGTCCCGCCAGGACAAGCTGAAACGTGCCACTATCCCGCCGGAGTGGCACCGCATCGAGCGCGAGGTGCCGGTGCGGCCGAAGAAGGTGCCGGTGAGCCTGCAGCTCGACGCGGATGTGGCGCGCTGGTTCCGCGCGCTGGGGCAGGGGCACCAGGCGCGGATGAACGCGGTGCTGCGGGCCTACATGCTCGCGGTGGTGTCGCGCGAGATCGAGAGCGCGCGGGATCTGGACTGGAAGGGCGATCCGATCTGACGCGAGGGAGCTTATGGGCGTGATCCCGCGCATGACCCCCTGGCGGAACCTCCGTACTCCGCTGCGCGTTTACTGCACTAGGCCCAGTGCGGCTTGCGCAGAGGGGCCTGGAAAAAGGGGAGATCATCCGATGCGACACCTTCTCATCACCACATTTATCGCGGGCCCGCTGTTCGTGGCGGGTGCCATGGCGCAAGACGTGATCGTGCGCGACCAGGCGCAGAACGAAGTGCGCATGGACTGGATCACCGGGTCGAACATCTCCTCCCCGGACGGGGAGTCGGTGGGCGAGGTGAAGGACATCATCGTCGACCAGGAAACGGGGCAGGTGACCGCCGCGATCGTCGGGATCGGCGGCTTCTTCGGGCTCGGCGAAAAGCAGATCGCCGTCGACTGGAG
>JBBSMH010000332.1:0-1665 GCA_038233275.1 Sphingomonadales bacterium
GCCAGCGGCGGTTCGGCCGAAATCGAGCAGGTTTCCGGGCCCGATGGCCAAGGCGCCGACGCGGGCCTGTCCAGCTTCGTCGGACAGGAAATCGCCGAAAGCGAGCGTCCCGAACTCACCAGCGCCAATATAATCGTCTCGGGCGGCCGCGCCCTGAAGGATGCGGAAACCTTCAAGCAGATCATCGAGCCGCTCGCCGACAAGCTGGGCGCCGGCATCGGTGCCAGCCGCGCGGCGGTCGATGCGGGCTATGTGCCCAATGATTACCAGGTTGGCCAGACGGGCAAGATCGTCGCCCCGGAGGTCTATATCGCCATCGGCATCTCGGGCGCGATCCAGCACCTGGCGGGGATGAAGGATTCGAAGACCATCATCGCCATCAACAAGGACGAGGACGCCCCGATCTTCCAGGTTGCCGACATCGGCCTGGTCGCGGATTTGTTCAAGGCCGTGCCGGAGCTGACCGAGAAGCTTTAGGCAGCGCCGCCCACATGCTAAGAGCGGACCCCGAATAACTGGGGGTCGCTCCATGAATTTCCACGCATTCGCGATCTTGGCCGTCCTGACGGGGCTCTTTTCAGCGCCGGCTCTGGCGAAGGAGGGGCCCGTCGTGCTCGCGCCCACTTCCAGTTGGCAGCTCGATTTCGCCGAGGAAAACTGTCGGCTCGCGCGGACCTTCGGCTCGGCGGACGATATTTGGATTGTCTACTTCACTCAGCACGGGCCGAGCGAGTCGTTCGAGCTCACTTTGGCCGGACCGGGTCTGAAATAATTCTCCGCAAGCCGCGGGGTGACAACACAATTCGGTCCCGCCAGCGGCGAATGGAAAACCCGCCCCTTCCACGGAACAGTCGCCACTGTGGGGCCCGCGCTGATCTACAGCGGTCTCGACCTCGACGATCCCGATGAGGATGGGAACGAAGAGGAAAGTGAATCCGCTGCGCACCCGGCCATCGACATCGGGCGCGCGCAAGGCATGGACTATGTCGAGGTGAGCCAAGGCAGCCGCCGCGCGCGGTTCGAAACTGGACCGCTCGGCAAGCCGTTCGCCGCGCTCAACAGCTGCTCCGACGATCTTTTAAGGTCATGGGGGCTCGACCTCGAGAAGCATTGCTCGCTGTCTCGCCGGGGTGGAATGGACCAACCCCCAGCCCATCATAGCCAGGATCGTTCGCGATTACCCCATGAAGGCCCTGCGTGAGGGCGAACAGGGAATTGTCCGCGTCCGCCTGATCGTAGACGATGCCGGCAATGTCGCGGATTGCAAGCTTGAGAACGCGACCACGGCCGAAGCACTGCCAGCCGCCGCTTGCCGGCATTTGAACGGCGCAAAGTTCGAGCCGGCGCTGGACGATGCAGGAAACCCGGTACGATCTTACTACATAACCAAGATCGTCTACCGAATGGGCTAAGCAGCGATCTTCGCGCAGTTGCGCAAGTGTCGGCGCACGATCTGCCGTCGTTGCTCGGCATGAAGTCCGGTAAATTCGGCCGGAATGGGCGCATCGAATATATGCGCCACGAGAAGAGGCCACTCACCTGCGGACTGCGCGGCGCGAAGAAAATTACGCCTGAGCAGGGACAGCGCCATCGCATCGCTCGCACCCTGCTCGGTGCGGTCGAGGGCATCTGCGTCAACGAAGGTGCGGTATGCGGCCGACCGGC
>JBBSMH010000333.1:0-1660 GCA_038233275.1 Sphingomonadales bacterium
ATCCGCGCGGCCTCGCCACGCACCAGCGCATCGTCGAGCTGTTCGGCGATTGTCACGCTGTCGACAGTTCCCGGGCCAGCGAAGCGCGGCTTCATCGCCGCCAGCGCCTCGTCGGCCTGCCACCAGTTTTCGGCCACGGCGGCAATCCAACGCTTGCCCTTGACCAGGGCGATCACTCCGGGGCGGCGTGCTGCTTCTTCGTCGAAGGTCGTCAACTCATTGAGGCCCACCGGGCCGTGGCGGACCGATGCGTAAAGCATGCCGGGAAGGCGCACATCGGCTGCAAAAATGAAGGTGCCGTCCACCTTGGCCGGGAGGTCGATCCTGGGGAAGGCGGTTGCCGCGTCCGCCTCGCCCGCGAGCGGGCGCTCCAGGGGCGGTTGCGGTCGCAGCGGAGGCGGATCGGGCGGCTCGAACGCGGCAGCCTCGCCAGCCAGATCCCCGAAGCGCAGGCGGTTTTCTCCGTGGGTGATGAAGCCACCTTGTGCTTCGCATTCCTCCCATGCGACGCCCCAGCGTTCGCCCGCCGCCATAGCCAGCATGGCCCGGGCCGCAGCGCCGGCTTCGCGCGCGGGCGCTTCATAAGCGGCCAGCGTAGTCCCGTCCGCCGTCGCGGCGAAACTTTCCGAGCGTGCAAACCGCTCGGCCAGCCAGCTGTCGGGGTCGTCCGCCAGGCCGGGCACGGTGGCCCACAGGGGGGCCCATTTCGCAGCGAGAGGAATATTGGGCTGGGTTCCGCTGGGCGGAGCGGGCACCACCGCGACCAACCGCCAATCGGCTCCCAGTTCCTGGGCAACGATCTGGGGAAGTAGCGTGGTTACGCCTTGGCCCATTTCGAGCTGCGGCACGGCGACCGTGACGATCCCGTCATTGCCAATGGTCAGCCAGGCTCCGAAAGCATGCTCGCCCCGGCCGGGCCGTAGCGGATTTTCGTAACTGCGAGGCATCGCCCACCACGCGACGAGCAACCCGCCCCCCGCTGCGGCCCCGGCCAGCATCTGCCTCCGGGTGAGGGGAAAGTCGTCTAGCTTCGCGCGCCAATCCATGCGGAAACCTTTTCGGCGATGGCGGCAAATGGTGCTGCGCTCGCGGGATCGGAGGCTGGAGGTTGGCCGCTGTCGCTGCCTTGCCGGATGGAAGCGTCGAGCGGGATGCGCCCGAGAAAGGGCAGTTCCAGCCGACCGGCCGCCGCCTCGACACCGCCGGTGCCGAAGGGATCGGACATTTCTCCGCAATGCGGACAGGCGTAACCGGCCATGTTTTCGACCAGCCCGATAATCGGCACATCGGCGGCATCGAACAGCTGTCCGGCGCGCGCTGCATCGATCAGTGCGAGATCTTGTGGCGTTGAGACGAGGATAGCGCCCGCCGGCTTGTAGCGCTGGATCATCGTCAGCTGGACATCGCCCGTACCTGGCGGCAAGTCCACGATCAGAAGTTCGGCGTCGCCCCAATGCGCATCTATCAGCTGTCCCAGCGCATTGCCGGCCATCGGCCCACGCCATGCGATCGCCTTGCCCGCTTCCACCAGATGTCCCATCGACAGCACCGGTATTCCGGCATTGCTGGCGACCGGCACCAGCTTCTCGTCGCGCGCCTCTGGCCGCTGCCCCTGATTGCCGAAAATCACCGGCTGCGAAGGGCCGTAAATATCGGCATC
>JBBSMH010000334.1:0-1649 GCA_038233275.1 Sphingomonadales bacterium
CTCGCTGGTGCCGATCCCTTTTCCGGAGTCTTGATCACGGATTGGGGCCGCGTTGAAGGTGATGCCGCTCCGTACCGGGTTACCGTCTATGTCACTGAGCCCGCACTCGACGCTCGCGCACTCAAGGTCGCGGCATTTCGGCAGCAAGGTGGGCGGTCGGTTCCGGTAGCCGCTGCGGAGAACCGACAGCTCGAAGACGCCATCCTTACGCGGGCGCGGCAGCTTAGGATTGGTCGCGCCGCCCGGGGCTAGACAGGCCCGCGCGCAGGTCCCGAATCTTCGGTCTTGGAGATGCTTCGCAGATGTCACGCATGAACGCCCGCGAGATCGAGGCGAAATGGCAGGCCGCTTGGGAGGCGGCGGGGCTGTTTCGCGCTGAGGTCGATCCGGAGCGGCCGAAATATTACGTGTTGGAGATGTTTCCCTACCCCTCAGGGCGGATACACATCGGACACACCCGCAACTACACGATGGGCGACGTCATCGCGCGGTACAAGCGTGCGAAGGGCTTTAACGTCCTGCATCCGATGGGTTTCGACGCCTTCGGAATGCCGGCTGAAAACGCAGCGATCGAGCGAGGCGTGCATCCCGCAAGTTGGACCTACGAGAACATTGCGATGATGCGCGACCAGATGAAGCCGATGGGCTTTGCCATCGACTGGTCGCGCGCCTTCGCCACCTGCGATCCGGAGTATTATGGCCAACAACAGCGGCTGTTTTTGGACATGCTTGCCGCGGGACTAGTCTATCGCAAGAACGCCACAGTAAACTGGGATCCCGTTGACAAAACCGTACTCGCCAACGAGCAGGTCGAGGATGGGCGAGGGTGGCGTTCCGGTGCGCTCGTCGAGCGCCGTTAACTCACGCAATGGTTCTTCCGCATCTCGGACATGGCCGAGGAATTGCTGGAGGCAATCGACGGGCTGAGAGGATGGCCGGAAAAGGTCCGCACGATGCAGCGCAACTGGATCGGAAAGAGCCAGGGCCTGCAGTTCCGCTTTGCGACTGTGGGTGCTCCTGGGGGCTTCGAGGCGCTTGAGGTCTACACCACGCGCCCGGACACGCTGTTCGGTGCTAGTTTTGCCGCCGTTTCACCTGACCATCCACTTGCCAGGGCGCTTGAGGATGACCCGAAAATTGCGGCCTTCAATGCCGAATGCCGGCGCCTCGGCACCAGCGAGGAGGCGTTAGAGACTGCCGAGAAGCGTGGCCTTGATACCGGCATCCGTGTCTTGCACCCCTTCGAGCCGGAACGGGAGCTGCCGGTCTACATCGCCAATTTCATTCTCATGGATTACGGAACCGGCGCAATCTTTGGCTGTCCGGCGCATGACCAGCGTGACCTCGACTTCGCACGCAGGTACCGCCTCGACGTGGTGCCTGTTGTCAGCCCCCAAGGCGAAGCCTTCAGCGTGGAACAGGAGGCTTACGTCGGACCGGGCCGTATGATCAATTCGCGCTTCCTCGACGGGTTGGAAATCGAGGCTGCCAAGTCCGAAGTTATTGCCCGCATAGCGGCCGCAGATATGGGCGAGGCGGTGGTGAAGTACCGCCTGCGCGACTGGGGTATCTCGCGCCAGCGATATTGGGGCTGTCCGATACCGGTCGTCCATTGCGCTGGATGCGGCGTAGTGCCGGAGAAGCCCGAG
>JBBSMH010000335.1:0-1645 GCA_038233275.1 Sphingomonadales bacterium
ACCGGACACACGCGCGAGCAGCGGCTGGGTTTCGGCCAGCAGGTCGAGCACCCGCGCGATCTCGGGGCACAGCGACACCGCCGCACTTTCGAGATCGTTGCGGCCCGCCAGCGCAATCTCCCGCGCCGTTCCTTCGGGTAGCGGCCCGCGATCCTCGCCGTCCCATGCGGCAAACACCGGCCCCGTGGCGAGCGGGATGCGCGGATTGACCAGCAGCACCTGAAGACCATCGAGCGAGCCATCGTCGAGCAATTCGAGATCGGTCCCCGTCCCCCGCCCGATGGCGGTGACGCTTTCGACACAGGCGGGCACGTCAGCACCCAGCCTGGCCGCGCGCTCGCGCCAGTCGGCGGGCAGGCCGTGCATTTCGCGCACGATCCGGAACACCGCGCCTGCATCGGCCGAGCCCCCGCCCAGCCCCGCCGCGACCGGCAGGTTCTTTTCGAGCGTGATCGCCAACCCGCCATCGCGGGGAAGCGAATTCAATGCCTTGGCAACAATGTTTGAGAACGGGTCGGAAAGTGCCGGGGCAAATTCGCCCAACACCTCGACACTGTCCTCCTCAGCCCGCCGCGCTGTCAGCACATCGCCCGCGTCAACAAAGGCGAACATCGTCTTGAGCTCGTGATAGCCGTCGGCCCGCCGCCCCCGAACATGGAGCGCCAGGTTGATCTTGGCGTAGGCGGTTTCGGTAACGCTCACCCTGCCGCAACGCTAAATTCTCGTATTGTCACCTCACGTGCCACTTTTCCAAAAACATCTCGGCTTCGTTCTTCATCGCCTCGACCTCTGGCATCTCGGTCTCCAGTAAGGAAAACTGAAGCATGAGGCCTTTGTAAGACCAGAAGGTCGTGCAGACGTTTCTCGGTTCTGGGTGAGCGCCATTGGGTTCAAAAAGCTGACAGTAAGCAATCTGTCGGTCGCGCCAAGCGCGACAGCTGCAGCGAAACCCGCTCCCGCGATTGCTGTCAGCAACTTCAACACATCACCCCCCCATCACATATTCGGGTAGTTCGGGCCGCCACCGCCTTCGGGCGTGGTCCACTCGATGTTCTGGTTGGGGTCCTTGATGTCGCAGGTCTTGCAGTGGACGCAGTTCTGCGAATTGATCACGAATTTGGGCTCCGCACCGTCCTCGTTCACCCATTCATAGACCCCAGCGGGGCAATAGCGTGCAGAGGGGCCGGCGAAGACTTCCAGTTCGCTCTCCCGCTGCAATTCCATGTCGCACACCTTGAGGTGGTTGGGCTGGTCCTCGGCGTGATTGGTGTAGGAAAAGCTCACCGAGGTCAGCAGGTCGAAGCTGATTACCCCGTCGGGCTTGGGATAGGCGATCGGGGTGTGCAGATCGGCGCGCTGCAATTCCTCGTGATCGCGATGGTGCTTCATCGAAATCGGCAGGCCGATCTTCAGCGAGCGCATCCACATGTCCGCGCCCGCGAGCACCGTGCCGATCTCGCCGCCGTATTGGGCGACTGAGGGCTGCGCGTTCTGGACCAGCTTGAGCTCGTCGGCGATCCAGCTGCTCCGCACAGCGGCGTCGTAATCGGCCAGCTCGGCCTTCTCCTTGCCCCCGGCGATGGCTGTGGCGATGCTCTCGGCCGCGAGCATGCCGCTCTTCATCGCGGTGTGGCTGCCCTTGATC
>JBBSMH010000336.1:0-1574 GCA_038233275.1 Sphingomonadales bacterium
AAGCGCGCGCGCGCCGGCGCATAGCTTTCAAGCGCGCGATGGATGCCGATCGCGCAGGCCTGCGCCGCATCGTCTTCCATATCGATCAGCCCGTAACGACGCGTCAGGCGAGCGATGCGCGGCGCCAGCAGGCGCAGCAGTCGCGCAAAGGTACGATCGGCCCTGATGCAGTCACCCGTGCTGCGGGCATCGATACAGCGTAAAGCCACCGTTTCGAGCTCGCTGGCCAACCCAGCCATATCTCTTGTCGCCTGTCCCATTCGGACGGGATAGGGCGGCGATCCACACTAGGCGGCTGACGCCTGAGTAGGGATTTCTACGAGGGTCGACCGGCTGGGCGGTATGTGTTCGATCCCCGTCAGCCGGCGCGCGGTATCGAGCGCGCCCTCGGCATCCCCCGCCAACAGTGCCGCAGCGTAGTTGCGGCACAGATTCTGAGCTTCGCAGCTTCGGCAACTGGCGACGACTTCACCCAGGAGGCGAAGCAAATGCGCGCGCTCCTGCGGCAGGCGGCTTCCGCTGGGGTCAGCCAGCCCTCCAGCAAGCATCGTCGCGTAATAGAGCACGCGTACCGGGTAGGTGTAGTTCGACTGGGTGGTCTCCATGCCTCTCTTGTAGAAAGACCCGGCGCCATCCGGTCAGAACAGCCCTGAAATAAAATGTATCGTGACGCCGACGAGGCCCCCCACCAGCGTGCCGTTGATGCGGATGAACTGGAGGTCGCGGCCCACGGCCCCCTCTATTCGCCCGGTCACGGTCTGCGCGTCCCAGCGCCGTACCGTTTCCGACACCAATTGGACAATCTGCCCGCCATAACGCGAGGCGATGCCGACCGCGGTGCGGCGGGCGAAGCGGTTGACCTGCTGCTGGAGGCGCGGATCGTCGCGCAGGGCTTCACCCATCTCCGTCAGGCTCGAGGCGAGCTGGTTCGTTCCATCGCTCCCGTCGTCACCCCGCAGCATGGCAATAAGCTTGCGCCGGAACCGCTCCCAGACGCCTTGCCACCATTGCGCGATGGCGGGATTTTCGAGCAGTTCGCGCTTCACCTTTTCCACCCGCCCCTGCATCTCGGGGTCCTGGCGCAGCCCCTTCGCAAGGCCGGCCAACCCCTCTTCCACCTTCTTGCGCAGTGGGTGGTCCGGATCGACCAGCACTTCGGCAAGAAGCTTGTAGAGCCCGTCCAGCACCGAATTGGCGAGCCGTTCGTCGAGACCGGTCAGGCGCAGCAAAGCGTTGGCGCGCTGGTGGATCATCGCGCGCACCATGTCCTCGTTGTCCTCGAGAACCAGACCGGTCCAGCGAATGATCGTATCGATCAGCGGGCGATGGCGACCGTCGGCGATCATCGCCTCGAGCATCTGGCCGAGCAGCGGGGCCACCTCGATCCGCTCGAGCCCCTTGGCCAGCGCCGAACGGACCTGGGTACCGAGCCGTTCTGGATCGAGCGATTCGAGCACTTCGACCAGCAGCTCGCCCGCCCCCGCGCGGATTCGCGATTCACCCCCCTGCTGCGGCTCGGCGAGATAGGCGCCAATCGCATGGGCGAGGTTCATTTCGCGCATCCGCCGCGCGAC
>JBBSMH010000337.1:0-1556 GCA_038233275.1 Sphingomonadales bacterium
CCCGGGCAACCACACTTCGAGGTCGTAGGTCTTCATCGCGGTCGCGCCCATGTCGCCCGTGCACAGCAGCATTTTACGATAGGGCAGGTCGAGCTCGCGCAGCACGGATTCGGCCGCGGCGGTCATGCGTTCATGCTCGGCTTCGCTCTCTTCGGGCACGACGATGGAGACCATTTCGACCTTCTCGAACTGGTGCTGGCGGATCAGGCCCTTGGTATCCTTGCCCGCAGCCCCCGCCTCGGACCGGAAACAGGGCGTGAGCGCGGTCAGACGCTGGGGCAGGTCTGCCACCTCGAGTATCTGCTCGCGCACGCTGTTGGTAAGCGACACCTCGGCTGTCGGGATCAGCCAGCGCCCGTCGGTCGTCTGGAACAGATCTTCGGCGAATTTGGGAAGCTGCCCGGTGCTGAAAACCGCTTCGTCGCGCACCAGATAGGGAACCGCGCATTCGCCATAGCCGTGTTCACGCGTCTGGTGATCGAGCATGAACTGGCCGAGCGCGCGGTTGAGCCGCGCCATGCCGCCGCGCAGGAAAGCGAAGCGCGCGCCCGACATCGCCGCAGCGGTCACGAAATCCAGCCCGAGCGGCGGGCCGAGATCAGCATGATCTTTCGGCGCAAAATCGAACACACGCGGATCGCCCCATCGCGACAGCTCGACATTGTCGCTCTCATCCGTACCCGCAGGCACATCGGCGGCGGGCAAATTGGGCAACCCGGCCATCAACGTGTCGAGTTGCTCGGCCACCACGCGCTGTAGCTCTTCGAGTTCGGGCAGTCGGGACTTGAGTTGACCGACCTCGGCCATCAGGCTTTGCGCGGTTTCCTCGTCGCCCCCGGCTTTGGCCTGACCGATCGCCTTCGAGGCTTCGTTGCGCCGCGCCTGTCCCTGCTGCAGCTCGGTCAGGATCGAACGGTTGCGTTCGTCGAGTGCTAGAATTTCCCCCGACACCCGCGCTACTCCGCGTCGCGCCAGCGCGGCGTCGAACGTCTCGGGTTCGGCTCTGATCTGTCGGATATCGTGCATGCGCGCCGCTATGCCGGTGGCACCGGGCGCGTGCAAGAGTCCTTTCCCGCGCCGCATTGCAACCCGTCCCCGCCCCTTGCGTTCATTATGAAAGGAGAAAAATATGGATATCCCGCATGAATGTTTCGTGGTCGTCGCCGATGGGGAGAAAATGCTGTTCTTCCGCAACGAGGGGGATGCCGAATATCCCAATCTGGAAGTCGAGCGCAAACGCAAGCAGGACAATCCGCCCAATCGCGAGATCGCCGCCAATCGGCGCGGTCGCGTCTTTTCAAGCACCAGCGACGCACGCAGCGCCTATGAAGATACCGATTTCCATCAGCTGGCCGAAGATCGCTTCGCGTCGGAAACCGCCGATCTGCTGAAAAAGCGCGCGTTGAACAACGATTATGACAAGCTCATCATCGTCGCTCCACCGCGCACGCTGGGCGAACTGCGCAAACATTATCATGTCGAGGTCAAAAAGCGGCTGATCGGCGAGGTCGACAAGGAGCTGACCGGCCATCCGATCGACGAGATCGAGAAGATCA
>JBBSMH010000338.1:0-1515 GCA_038233275.1 Sphingomonadales bacterium
GATCGAGGTCAGCGGAGTGCGGAATTCATAAGACATGTTGGCGAGGAAGCGGGTCATCACCGCGTCGGCCTCTTCCAGCGCGCGGTTGCGCTCGCGCAGCGCTTCCTCCGCCTGGCGGGACGCGGTCACGTCGAGCACCGTCAGCAAGCCGTTTCCATCGGGGAGGGGCACACCGGCGTATTCCAGACTGCGGCCATCGGCCAGTTCCGCCAACCCATTGCGCTTCTTGCGATCGAGGGTCGCCGAGCGGATGATCTGGTTGAGTAGAGAAATCTGCCTGGGATCGGCGAGATTGGCGGCGACTGCCTCGAGCAAGTCCTCGGCTTGCGGGTGTCCGTCGAGCGTCTCCGGGTCCAACCCCCAGATGTCCGGAAAGCGCCGGTTCCATAACTCAAGATGTCCGTCGGGGGTGAACACGGCCAGCGCCTCAAAGAGATTGTCGAAGGTCGCCGTGCGGGTGCGAAGTAGCGTGTCGCGTGTTGCAGACAGCGCCAATTGCTCGGTCCGGTCCTCGGCAATCATCACCAGCCCCCCGTCCGGCATCGACTGGACCACGATGCGCAGGTGCGTCCCGTCGGACAGCAGCCAGGCCTCCTCGCGCGTAGCGTCCGCAAGAAACCACCCGGCCAGTTCCTGGCGCCACGCGGGAAAGTCACGCACCTCGGGTATGCGGCCGTTTTCCCGCGCGAGCATGAGCATCTGTTCGAAGCCCATCCGCTCGTTCACCACCCCCGGGGGGAGTGAAAAGACCCGATGGAACGGCTGGTTGGCAAAGGTCATCCGGCGATGGGAATCGAACTGGGCAACTCCGATCGAGAGTTGATCGAGCATCGAACGCTGCGCTTCCCGGAACGCACGAAATTCGCGGGCCTGCTCTTCCATCTCTTCGATATCGACGGCGTATCCGGCGACGCCCTCCCCCATCAGCGGCAGATCGGTGACGCGCAGCGTGCGCCGCGCACCATTGATGGTGGCGGTAACAATGCGCTCGATGGCATTGCGCCGCTCGCCCGCTTGCCGCGCGACGTCTGCCGGACCGACGCCGTTTGTGCTTTCGACCAACTCGATTTGCTCGGCCACCACAACGTCGTGGCTCGTCGCGCCCACCGCCGCGACGTAGGCGCTGTTCACCAGGCGGAGTTTCATATCCGGCCCGCGGAACCACATCGGCATGGGAGCTGCTTCGATCAGGCCGACCAAAGCGCCGAAATCCTCACGCGCGCGCGCCGCCTCATCGCGCAGGCGCCCGAGCTCCTCTTCGCTTTCGGTGAAATCGAACACCCAGACGAGCGCTGCGCCTGCTGGCGAGACCGAGGGATCGGCAAGCGAGCCGCGCATCGCGAGCGATTTCTTCGAGCCGGGAGGGGTCAGCGCCAATTTGAACGGTGCGGCGGTGCGCTGGGTCCGGCGTACCCGCCCGGATAGCTGGTCCACCTGAGTCTCTGTCAGTCCCGAGCTTCCTTCGCCGGCGAGTTCCGAAAGATATTCAGGCAGTTTGTCGAGCCCTAGCCAGCC